>DATDFH010000240.1:0-9740 GCA_036522715.1 Verrucomicrobiia bacterium | reverse complement strand
CGTGCCGTCGAGCTTTTCGATGAGGAAATGGTCCACGAACAATTCGAGCCGCGAGCCGATGTCGAGCGGCGCGGCGGCGCGGCCACCGGCGGGCAGAAAGGCGAGAACCCAGACGGGGAGAAGGCAGAGGCGTTTCATGGTCGATGCGATGCCGGTGATTTCGCGGCGCATCTAGCCACCACTTGCGCGCCGACCTCAAGCCCATTCGCGGACGAAGAAGCGGGCCGATCATCGCGGGGATTGCCTCCGTCGAAGCAAGGCATCACACTCGCGCCATGAAGCCCGTTCGTTTCCTTGCACTGCTCGCTGCCGTGGCCGCTTCGTTCGCCTTCACGGCGTCCGCCGCGCCCGTCTTCCGGGCCGGCGCGTTCGCGCAGGACATTTCGCCGACAAAATTTCCCTCACCCGTCAACGGCAGCATGAAGGGCAACTTCGCCCAGAGCATTCACGACCCGTTGCACGCGCGCTGCCTGGCGCTGCACGACGGCAAGACCGAACTCATCTTCTGCGTCGTCGATGCCTGCATGATCCCGCGCGACATCTGCGAGAAGGCCAGGCAACTCGCCGCGCGCAAGACCGGCGTGCCCGCGTCGCACATCCTCATCTCCGCCACGCACACGCATTCGGCGGCGACGCTCACGCCCGTATTCCAGAGCGACGCTGATCCTGAGCACGTCGCGACGGTGCACGAACGCATTGCTCAGGGACTCATCAAGGCGCACGAGAATCTTGAACCCGCTGAGATCGGCTGGGCGAAGGGCAGCGATTCGACGGATGTGTTCAACCGCCGCTGGCTGATGAAGGAAGGCGAGACCTACGCGAATCCCTTCGGCGTCACGACGGATCGCGCGCTGATGAATCCCGGTTATCAAAACGCCCGCGTCACCAAGCCGACAGGGCCGATTGATCCCGACGTGTTCATCCTCGTCGCGCGCGCGGCGGGCGATCATCGGCCCATCGGCCTGCTGGCCAATTACAGCCTGCACTACGTCGGCGGCAACCCGCCGCTCTCGGCGGATTATTTCGCCGCGTTCGCCAATGAGATCGCGCGCCGCCTCAACGCCACCGACGCGCGCTATCAGGGCAAGCCCGCGTTCGTCGCCATCATGTCCAACGGCACGAGCGGCAACATCAACAACGTGAACTTCGGCGCGCCCTCGCCCGGCAAGCGCGGGCCGGGCGAGCAGATTCAAAAGGTCGCGAGCAGCGTGGCCGCCGCGGCGATGAAGGCTTACGAACAGATTCAATTCAAACCGCACGTCACGCTCGACTCCGCCGAGGAAGACATCCGCCTCAAGGTGCGCAAAGCGACGAAGGAAGAACTCGTGCGCGCGAAGGAAATCCTCGAGAAGACGCCGAAGGACAAGGACGGCCAGTTCTCCAACCGCGATGCCATCTACGCGCGCGAAGCGATCCTGCTCGATCCGTATCCGAATGAGGTGCCCGTGAAACTCCAGGTCCAGCGCATCGGCGACCTGAGCATCGCGTCGATTCCGTGCGAGGTGTTCGTCGAGATCGGCCTCGACTTGAAGGCGCGCACGCCGTTCGCGCAGCACTTCACCATCTCGCTGGCCAACGGCTACAACGGCTACCTGCCGACTGCGGAGCATCACAAGCTCGGCGGCTACGAAACGTGGCGCGCGCGCAGCAGCTATCTCGAAGTTGGCGCGGCGGACAGGATCACCGAACACTTGATGTCGTTGCTCGCGAAATTGAAGAAGCGCCAGTGAACATTTCTCCACTGGCATCACGATGATCCCGCTCGGTCAAACACTCCCGCGCGCGTGGCTCATCGTCGCGATGCTCTGGGTCGTGGCGTTGTTGAACTATCTCGACCGCCTGATGATCACGACGATGCGCGGGTCGTTGATGGAGGCGATCCCGATGACCGACGCGCAGTTCGGCCTGCTCACGTCGGTATTCGCGTGGGTGTATGGCATCCTCAGTCCATTCGCGGGATTTCTCGCCGACCGCTTCAGTCGCAGCCGCGTGATCCTCGGGAGCCTTTTCGTGTGGTCAGTGCTCACCTGGCTCACGGGCCACGCGAAGACCTTCGAGCAACTGCTCGCGGTGCGCGCGCTGATGGGCATCAGCGAGGCCGCCTACATCCCGGCCGCGCTGGCGCTCATCTCGGATTATCATCGCGGCAACACGCGCTCGCTCGCGACCGGCGTCCACATGACCGGCATCGGCGTCGGCGCCGGCCTGGGCGGCCTCGGCGGCTGGCTCGCCGAACGGTACGGGTGGAGCTTTTCGTTCACGGTGTTCGGGTTCATCGGCATCGGCTATTCGCTCGTGCTCATGCTGGGATTGCGGGACGTGCCGTCCGACGGAGCGCAGGTTCACACGACCGATTCCCAACCGGCGCGCGGACCGAACCTGTTTGAAGCGCTGGCCAGCCTTTTTCGCAGCGGCCCGTTTTGGCTGATGCTGTTCTACTGGGGAATGCTGGGGCTGACCGGTTGGGCCGTGATGGGCTGGATGCCGACCTACCTCAAGGAGCGTTTCGATCTCACCCAGGGGGTGGCCGGCCTTTCGGCGACCGGCTACCTGCAAGGCGCGATGCTCGTGGGGCTGGTCATCGGCGGCGTATGGGCGGACCGTTGGAGCCGCAGCAACACGCGCGCGCGCATCCTCGTGCCGGCGATCGGCCTGTGCCTCTCGGCGCCCGGGCTGTTGCTCGTCTCACAAACCGGCGTGCTCGGTCTCGCCATCGCGGGCTTGATGATTCACGGCCTGACGCGTTCCTTCACCGACGCGAACATGATGCCCGCGCTCTGCCTGGTGTCCGACCCGCGCTATCGCGCCACGGGCTACGGCGTGCTGAACCTGTTCAGCTGCCTCATCGGCGGCTCGGCGGCGTATTTCGGCGGCGCGATGCGCGACGCACACGTGAACCTCGACAAGCTTTTCCTGTTCGCCGCACTCAACATGCTCATGTGCGCCGCCGTGATGTTTTGTGTCAGACCGACGAAGGGAGACGCGGAGAAAGCGCGCGCGTCGGGTTGACGCCCTGCGGTTGCCGCCTTACCGGGCTACTTCCCGCCGGCGGGCGCCGAGGCACTGGTGAGGGTGTTGGTTGGCGGCGGCGGTTCATACCACTCGCCGCGCAACCAGTCGGCCACCAGCGCAATGGTTTGTGGTTCGAGAATCTTGTCATCGCCAAACACCGGCATCCGGTCGTTGCGCGGGCCGTAGAAGCGGATGTGGCCGGGGTTGGAGATCATGCCGATGAGCCATTGGCGCGACGCGTAACCGCTGAGGCTCGGCGCGCTGGTCTCCTCGTCGCCGCCGCGGAACCGGTGGCAGTCGGAGCAGCCAATCTCAGCGTCAAAAAGCTTTCGCCCCTCCGCAATGTGCCGGGCGTCCTGCTTGTCTGCGTCGCGTTGTGACTTCAACCCCGCCTCGGCGGACACGGCGATGATGACTTTACGCAGTTGCTCCTTTTCCGCCGGGGTGTCGCCGGTGAATTCCTTCTTCACGAACTTCGCCATTTTGCCGTCCTTGAATTTTGTCCCGCCGAAAAACTTTGTGGACGAGATGTTGTCGGGATTCAGAAATTCAGTGAGCCACTCGCGGCTGCCAAAGCCTTTCAAGTCCGGCGCGCGCTGCGGGTCCTTTGGAATGCGGCCCGTGCCGTCGTGGCCGCCGTAGCGGTGACAGCTTGAACAATGCTTCGCAAAAATCTTCGGACCTTGCACATACGGGTCGGTCCGCAGCAGGGCAACCGCGCCCAGCGTCGAAATTCCCGCGGGTGACTGGGCCAGTTCGACGGCGCGCCGGCCGGTGCGGGTCGCGTCCTCGACCGCGAGGCGATAGATCGGATCGCCACGGTCTTCCGCAATCGCCAGCCACGCCAGCATGGTCACGCCGCCGGCCACGCCGAGGATGAAGCCGACGTTGAAGCGGCGGCCGAACTTCCAGCGGCCCACGAAGGGCATCATCACCAACATGAGCAGCACGAGTGTGGGGATTACGACCGCGCCCCAGACTTCCGATTCGCCAGGGAAGTATTTCAGGAACTGGAACAGGAACAGAACGAACCACACGGGCCGTGCTGCAGAGAATGGCTCGGACGGATCAGCGGGTGCGCCCAACTCGGCACCGAGCGGGGCTGCGGGGTCAATGAGGCGCGGTCGGATGACGAAGAACAACGCCGTGGTCAGCACCGCCAGGCAGACGATCGCGTCGCGTAGCGCCTGGTCGGGCCAGTAAGGCGCGGCCACATTTGGATTTGCACCGACGACGGGCCGATGCCGCCGGTCCCATGCACAAAGCACAAGCAGCACCGTGCCCGTCGCCGCGGCAAGGAAGCCGGCGTGCAGCGACAGAAACCTTGTCAGCGTCAGGTGCCCGACCTCGGTGCCGCCGAGGAGAAGCTTTTGTTGCAGCGCGCCGATGCCGGGGATGATGCCTGCGATGTTCAACGGCACGCGCGCCGCCCAATAGCCGTGCTGGTCGAACGGGAGCAGCCAGCCGGTGACGGACATGCCCATACCCAGCGGCACGAGCAACAGGAGCAGCCACCAGTTGAACTCGCGCGGCGCGGTGTAGGCGTGAAAGATCACCGATTGCAGGACGTGGATGGCGAGCAGGGCGATGAAGATTTGCGACGTGAAATGATGCAGGCCGCGCACCAGCCAGCCGGCGAGCATTTCGCTCTGGATGTAATAAACGCTTTCCCAAGCCGACTGCGCGCTCGCGCTGTACGAGGTGAGCAGGAAAAACCCCGTGATGGCCTGCATGAAGAACGTGAACAGCAACGCCGTGCCCCAACAGTGACGCCAGCGCGCGCCGCCGGGAATTTGTTCGTAGAGAATCCGGCGCACGAGCGATACCGCGCCGGTCCGCGCGTCGAGCCAGTTCAACAGCGGCTTCATGCGAGCGGGACTTTTGCAGCCTGGCCCATCTGGAACTGCTGGAACTTCACGTAAATGCCGTTGTCCTTGCGCACCTGCACTTCGAGCGCATCGAGGTCACGCGGGCTGGGGCTGTCGGCACTTCGCTTGCCCTCCACAGTGAACGTGCTGTTGTGACAGGGACAAAGGTAGGACTTGTTGTCCTCGTCGAAATCGACAAGGCAGCCGGCGTGCGGGCAGGCGACGTTGAAGGCCTCGACCTTCCGCGGCCCGGTGCGCCGGAGATAAACCGCGCCCACCGGCACGCGCGGGAAGCGGTTCCACGCATCGGTGCGGCTGGCGACGACGGCGAATTTGCGCGGCAGGCCGTCCTTCGGAACCGAATCGAGTGTGGCGACCTTGATCATGCCGGCGTCCTGGCGTTTGCGGCGGCGCACCGGATCGAAAAACATCGTCACGCCCGCCGCCAAGGGGGAGAGCAAGGCGACGGCACCGAGCACGCCGGCAAAAACTTTTTTGACGAAGCTGCGGCGGTCGGCGGCGCCGGGTGGGATGGCGGGCGATGGCATAAGCGCTCTGGAGTTGTCGCCGGATTGAGTAGCCCAACGGGATGCCGAATGCAATCCGACGAGCCGCCGTTCCGAATTCTTTGGCGAGGCTAGGCCAACGGCACGACCCGCTCAATGGAGGATCGTGGCCGGGCGCATGTAACATCGCATCGTGCGCGGCAAGCCGGCCTCGCCAGAGATGAACATCGAGAGCGACGCGTCGAGCCGGCCGTCTGCCCGCCGGAATGCGGCGCCGCTGCGACTGGGCCCTTAAACGGATCGCTCCATCTGGTAAGATGGACTGGGGTGGGTTCTGTTCCGCGCGCATTGCGGGGAGGTTCCCGAATGCTTGCGTGGCGGAATTTTTGGGCGTGCGTCCGCGCTGCCGGAGTTCTACGCTCTGAGCATGAGCGTGTTTCTTGCGGCGTTGGTTCTGTTGGTGCTGTTCGCGGCCACCGGCCACCGGCTTGGCGCGATCCGGGGTGTGATTTCGCTCGTCGGCATCGTGGCGGGCACGGCGCTGGCGTTTCCGCTGACCCCCAAGGTCACACCGCTGTTCACCGCCGCCGGTTCGACCAACCCGCTGTGGAACTGGGTGCTGCCGCCGCTTTCGGTTTTCGTCGGAATGCAGATCGTTTTTGCGGTGATCGCATTCATCGTCCATCGCAAGGTTGAATGGCACTACAAATACAAAGCCACCGACGAGACGCGCCATTGCTGGGACCGGCTCAATTCGCGGCTCGGCATGTGCGTGGCGGTGTTCGCCGCGTGTGCCTATCTGCTGCTTCTTGGCACGTTGTTCTACGCGGCGGGCTACCTGACCTATCAACTCAGCGCCGGCGATCCCTCGAAGGACGATCCGCGCCTGAAAAACCTCAACGCCATCCGCGACGACCTCCACACCACCGGGCTGGACCGTGCAATCGTCGCCATCGACCCGACGCCGCCGGGATTTTATGCCGCGGCGGACCTCGTGGGTCTGCTGTATCACAACCCGCCGTTGCAGGCGCGGCTGGGCGATTACCCGGCGCTGCTCGAACTGGCCGAGCGGTCTGAGTTCCAGGACCTCGCGCGCGATCCGCAGTTCAACGAGTTGCTCCTGACGCATCCGGGTGTCATGGAAATCGTCAATCATCCCAAGGTGCAGGCCGTTTTTTCCAGCGCCGATGTGTTGCAAGCCATCTACAAACTATCCCCACAGGACCTGCTCAAGTTTGTGCAGACCGGGCAGTCGGACCTCTACGCCAGCGAAAAAATTCTCGGCCGATGGGTGCTGGATTCTGCGGCGACGGTCGGCGCGGCGTACCGGAACAACCCGAAAATCACCTCCACCGAGAGCCGCAATCTCAAGCGCCAGCTTGACGTGATCGAGGGTCTGGCGCTCATCGCCACTCCGGACAAGAAACTCTTTCTGCGCAGCGCGACCCTCAATAACCAGGGCACGTGGTCAAGTTCCGGCGGGCGTTACGCCGCGAGGATCGCCGGTCCAAGCATCAGCGTGGGCCGGGGCGGGGCGGGTTTCGATGAGGCGGAAGTTTCTGAAGGCAGCCTGCAACTCCGCTCCACGGGAGATGGTTTCACCCTCGTCTTCACCAAGCCGGGTTGAACCGGCGAAGATCAGCGGCTTTCCGGTGAGAAGCTCACCCGATTGGGATTGCCGAAGAACTTTGTCTGGCCGTTCGGGCTGAACAAGTCGCTGGGCGCTGAACTCGGGGCGTCCATCACGGCATTGACTGACGACTGCGGCTCCGCGCTGGGCATGGGTCGCAGTTGCATCGTCACTTGTCCGACAGATTCAGCCGAAGCCACCGGCGCCGACGTGGACGGTTGGGCCGCCACCATCGAGTGATGCGGCGCGGCGGGCAGCACCAAGGCCGTCGCACGGTCATCCTTTGTGGCGAGGCTCAGGCCGACGACAAACAAACCGCCCACGGCCAGCGCGTAGGCGCAGACCAGGGCCGGTCTCGCGTCGAAACTTGCCACCAGCCGCCGCCACCACGGGAGCCGCGCAGTCTCCTGCTCAGCCTCGATTCGGGCGATGACCTTGGATGAAAAGTTGGTGAAGTAACCGGGCGGGGGCTGCTCATGCCGTTTAAGGGCGAGCAGCCGCCGCACCTCCTCGAAGTCCTCATTCTCGGGCGTCATAAAACAACTCAACGTTTCAGATAGTCGGATAACCAAGCCTGCAATTGCTGCCGTGCATAAAAAAGCCGCGACCGCACTGTGCCGACGTTGCAGTCCATGATCTTCGCGATTTCTTCGTGAGCCAGACCTTGGACATCATGCAACGTCACGACCAATCTATGGGTTTCAGACAGCTTCTGCATGGCTTCGTTCAATTTTTCCTGCAACTCGGACAGGCTGGCGTCGCGCCGCGGCGTCCGGTCGGAAACCAGCGCCACCAGGTCCGGATCGTGCTCCGCGTTGAAGTCGAGATCATTGAGGCTCATCGCCGCGCGATGCTTGCGCTGCTTGAGAAAGTTGATCGTCTTGTTGACGGCGATGCGGTAGAGCCAGGTGAAGAAGCTGGAGTCGCCCTTGAAGGATTTGAGCGCCGCGTAGGCCTTGATGAACGTCTCCTGCGCGAGGTCGTTGGCGTCCTCGTGGTTGGAGGTCATGTGATAGACCGTCGCGTAGATGCGCTCCTGGTGCCGCCGCACCAGGTCGTCGTAGGCTGCGGTGTCCCCGGCCTGCGCGCGCTGGATCAGCGCGAGCTCCTCGGAGCGGGCGGCATTCTCTTCCTGTGTTTGCAAGGTCTTGCGGACTGTTGCGCCGACAAACGCATTCAGCGTGAGAGCTTGTATCATACTACACCCTCAGGTTGGCAGTAGAAATCCCCAAGGCACCCGATTCGGTTTCGAGCAAGTCCGCCAGGCGCACCAACGCCTCGCGGGCAGCCGACGCGCCCACGCCGGCCAGCGCCGAGCGCGCCACGCCGAGATAGCGGCCAATGACCGCCTGCGATTCGCCCAAGGCGCCGCAGCCGTCCATCAGCCTTATCATCTCAGGCAGGAAGCTGGATTCCCACTGGTTGATCATCTGACGCAATCTGTGACATTCCGGCTCCGCGGCGCGTTCAATCAACACCAGCACGGGCAGGGTGAGCTTGCCTTTCGCGATGTCAGTTCCGAGAGACTTGCCCGCCTCCGCCTCGCGCCCGAACAAATCCACACAATCGTCATAGACCTGATACGCCGTCCCGAGCGCCAGGCCGTACGCGCGCAACGAAGCGCGTTCCTCGGGCGTCGCGCCCGCCAGCCATGCGCCGAGATCGCACGAAAGCGCGAACAGCTCGGCCGTCTTCATCTCCAGCATCTTGAAATAATCCTCGCGGGTCAGGTCGAACTTCCATCGGCGATGTGTCTGGAGAATCTCCCCTGTGCAAACTGTCTTCGTGGACTGCGAAACGGCGCGACAGACTTCGGTCGTTGGAAAACTCGCGGCCATTTCGAGCGCATGGGCAAAGAGGCAGTCGCCCAGCAGGACCGAGACTTCGCTGCCCCAGTTCGCCGCCAGCGTCGGGCGGCGGCGGCGCATTTCCGCCCCGTCCATGATGTCGTCGTGCACCAGCGTCGCGAGGTGGACCATCTCGATGATGGCGGCGACGCGGACGTGTTGCTCGGTGAGTTCGCCGATGGCGCTGCCGCTCATCGCGACGAGGGAGGGACGGAGTTGCTTGCCGTTGTTGGTCAGCGCGTAGCGAGCGTAGTGGCCGATCTCCGGCTCGAAGCGCCCGATCTGGTCGGCGAGGCAGCGCATCACCCGCTCCAGAAACGGTTCCACCGGTTTGACGATGCGTTTCCAGTCGGAAGCGACAGGCGGTTTTGATTCGGGAGAGACGGTGCGGCCCACCCGGGTTGTGTCGGCGACCAACATCGTGCTCGAATCTACGGACGCGCTCCGGGCAAGTCAAACGCCGCGTCCTTCTGGTTCTGATTCCGGCTCCTGCCTGGTTTCGTGAATTCGCGGCGAAGCGAAGAAAAGGAAAACGAGCAGGAACGGACCCTACTCGATTTGCTCTTGCACCAACTTCCCCAGCTTCTCGACCGCCTTCTCGATCCTCTCGCACCACGGGTTGCCCGCGTTGAGCCGGACAAAATTCTGGAACTTCTGCGTTGCTGAAAACATCGGCCCCGGCGCGATGCTGATCTTCTGGGCGAGCGCGCGGTCGAGCAAGTCGAGCGAATTCACACGGCGCGGCAACTCGACCCACAACACGTGCCCGCCGGCCGGCCGCGTCACCTTCGTACCCGCGGGAAAATGCCGGCTGATGGCGTCGGTCATCAGGTGGATGTGCTGCGCGTAGAGCTTGCGCACGCGGCGCAGATGCCGG
>DATDFH010000239.1:0-2420 GCA_036522715.1 Verrucomicrobiia bacterium | reverse complement strand
ACGTGCGTGTAACCAATCTTCTTCAACGCCTCCACCACTCGTCCGGACAAGCCGTTCGCCAACAGCCTCGCCAATTCCGCGGCCCCGACTTCGATGCGGGCGAGGGCCGTTGAACCGTTGAACCGTTGAATCGTTGAATCGTTGAATCGTCTTCCGATTTAACGCTGTAACGATGCAACGATGTAACGCCTGACCTCAACTCGTGGTGTCGGACTCGCACGTCGTAAAACCCGAAGTCCTTCAACACATTCTCCGCTGCCTCGATCATCCGCAATTTCTCCTCCGTCACCGGCTCGCCGTGCGGGATGCGCGAACTCAAGCACGCCATCTGCGGCTTGTCCGCCGTCGGCAAACCCAGTTGCGCCGACAGCTCGCGAATCTCTGTTTTCGTCAGGCCGACCTCTTTGAGCGGTGCGCGCACTTGAAATTCCTTCGCCGCCTGCGCACCGGGACGGAAATCTCCCACGTCGCTCGCGTTTTCACCGTAAGCGATCACCGCAAAGCCCTCCGCCTTCGCCAGCGGCGCGAGTTCCTCGAACAGCTCGTGCTTGCAGAAATAACAGCGGTTGACCGGGTTCGCCACGTAGCTCGGATTCTCAAATTCCGCCGTGCGAACCACGCGCACCGGAAATCCAAATTCCCGACCGAGTGTCAGCGCCTCCTCCAACTCTCGCCGAGGCAGGCTTGGCGAATCCGCAATCACCGCCAGCGCCCGCGCGCCTAATTCGTCGTGCGCCACGCGCGCGAGGAACACCGAGTCCACGCCGCCCGAATAAGCGACGAGGCACGAGCCATACGAGCGCAGCAACGCCCGCAGTTGTTCCAGCTTGCCGGAGTCCACACACGGAAAATGACATCCCGCCGCCACGTTGTCGAGGCACAGCCGCAAAGACTTTTCCGATCCAGGTCACGCCAGCGTCCCATGAAGCCGCCAATTCCCCATTGGGCAATGGCACGTTTTGAAATGAAGCCGCAAGAATGATGTCCCGCGAAGGGGCGAAGGACGCGAAGGAAAGAAAGTCTTTCAGCCTTCGCGGGACATTTCAAAACGCACCACGATCCCCGATTGCCGTTGATTCTGTTCCCGCGCGCAGTAAATTCTCTCGGCGTGTTCAACGGGAGTTGACCAATGAAAACACGAATTCTGCTAGTTGTCTCGGCCTTGGTGAATGCGGGCCTTCTCGCTGGGTACTTCGTTTCAAAACGCCCGGCTGCATCACCGGCAGCAGCGGCCCACAGCGAACCAGCAACAAAGGTCGTGAAACAGAAGGTCGTCGAAACGCGCCCCAGTCGCGCGGTGACCAACCTTGTGGACAAAGATTTCAATTGGGCCTCCGTCGAATCCGCCGACTACAAGCAATACATCGCCAACCTCCGCGCCATCGGCACACCCGAGGAAACCATTCGCGACATCATCATCGCGGACGTAAGCAAACTCTACGCGAGCAAGATCGCCGCGCTTCGCCCCTCGCCTGCGGACTTCAAGTTTTGGAAGACCAACGACCGCGAAGCGCGCAATGCCGAGCGCGAGCGGCGCCGCAAGGAGCGGGATTTGCAGGAGGAAAAGCGTGACTTGATCCAGGAACTGCTGGGCGTGGACTTGGACGCCGAACTGGCCCGCCAAAACGGAGAACCGAACCGGGATGATTATCGCTACGGCTGGCTTCCCCAAGACAAGCAGGAAGCGGTCAAGGCGCTGCGCGAAAAGTTCCGCGACCAGGAGCGCGCCATTTTCACCGACGGCAAAGGCATGACGCCCGAAAACCGCGCGAAGCTGCTGGCCTTGCGCGCGCAACAGGAAGCCGAGATAACCCAGCTCCTCACGCCCGCGGAATACGAAGAATACCAGCTCCGCAATTCCTCCACCGCCCGCAGCATGCGCGAGAACCTTACAGCCTTCCAGCCGACCGAACAGGAGTTCCGTGAAATCTTCAAGCTCCAACAAACCTTCGACGACCAGTTCGGCATGTCGCGCGGCGGCGACGATGCCTACCGCGAGCAGCGCCATCAAGCCGAACAAGCCCTCGAAGAACAACTCAAAGCCCTGCTCGGCGATCAGCGCTTCAAGGAATACACGATGGCACAGGACGATCGCTACCGCGGCATCTACGATTTCGCCCAGAACAACAATCTTCCCACCGATACCGCCCAAAAGATTTACGACATGCGCGTCGCCGCGGAGAACGAGCGGCAGCGCATTCGGAACGATCAATCCCTGTCCGACGACCAACGACAGGTTCTGCTCGTTGCGCTCTCCTCACAAACCAAGCAGGCGTTGGGAACGATGCTCGGGCAGGACGTTTACAAGGCGTATCAGCAAAACGACGGCGGCCGCTGGATACACAAGCTGGACAATCCCGGCGACGGTCGCAGCGGCGGCAGCAAGAACCAGCGCAGCGGGCGCGGTTAAGCGCGGACTC
>DATDFH010000238.1:0-3146 GCA_036522715.1 Verrucomicrobiia bacterium | reverse complement strand
AGAGTCGTCACGGGCGTGGTGTAAGTGGCGTTGGTTGCGCCCGCGATGTTCACCGGGTTGAGGCCGGCGAACGTCCCCTTCTGCCACTGATAGGTCATCGGCGTCGCGCTCCAGGCGTTGACTGAGAACGTCCCCGTCTGGTTCGTCAGCACCCTCGCCCGCGCCGGATTGGTGAGGATGATCGGGGCGCGCGGCGGCGGAATCACCGTCAGCGTGGCCGCGTCGCTGGTGACGCTGCCCGCGCTGTTCGTGACCACCACGCGAAACGTCGCGCCGGAGTCGGGAGTGATGGCCGCCGGATTGGTGTAGAACGACGACGTCGCGCCCGCGATGTTCACGCCGTTCTTCAGCCACTGGTAACTCAACGTGCCCGTGCCGCTGGCGTTCACCGAGAAAATCACCGGCTGGCCCGCGGTCACGGTCTGATTCGTCGGCGGAGCGGTGATGCTTGGATCGGCGGGCGCAGCATTCACAGTCAAGGTCGCCACGGCGCTGGTCGCGCCGCCCGAGACATTGGTTACGATGGCACGGAACGTCGCGGCGTTGTCGGCGGTGGTGGTCGCCGGCGTGGTGAACCAGTTCGCGGTCGCGCCGGGAATGTTCGTGCCGTTCTTCTGCCATTGATAACCCAGCGGCGCGTTGCCCGTGGCCGCCACCCAGAAGCTCGCGTGCTGGCCGCTTTGCTGGATGTTGTTCACCGGTGGCGAGACGATCTTTGGCGCGGCCTGCGCACTGGTGAGATACTGGCTGAAGAAAGCCCACAGGCCGTCGGCAATGTTGTAGCCGGTTTGCACGGTCGGCGTTGGATACACATGGGTTCCACCGATGATCGTGACATAGGCCACCTGCGTTCCATCGGTCCCGCCACGCCACGTCGCCTGGGTGACCTTGCCCGGAATGAGCGGCGACGCCTCGAAAGTCGTCACCGGCGTCGTGCTCAACACGCCATCGGTCGCGCGCCATGCGTCCACCGAATCCTTCACCATCGCATAGGGCACGTTGGCGTCCGCGGTGCCCTGGACGACGATCATCGGCACCGGCGCCTGGGCAATGTTGGAAGTCAACCCCATGAACTCATCCAGCGGCCCCGCAGCCTTGATCATGGAGGGCCGCTCGCACGCGTAGGCAAACGACATGTGGCCGCCCTTCGAGATGCCGGTGATGAAGGCGTCGTTGCAGCTGTCGGACGCGCGCACGCGGGCGATGACTTGGTCGGTATAATCGAAGTCTTCCCATCCAGTGATGCGCGGGTTGTCGTTGTTCCAAACCGTGCCGGGAGTGCCGGTGGAGTTGCCGGAGAATGAACAGGAGACCACGACGAAGCCCATCTGTCCGGCCTTGGTATTGAGAAACGAGGCCGCACCGCTGCCGGGGCTGGCCTCCATGACCAGGATCATCGGGAGCGGCGTGTTGGTGGAAAATCCATCCGGCCGATAGACGTAGTAATACCGGGCCTCGTTGGTCGGCGAGCCGTTCGCGTCGGTGGTGCTCAACGTGAAATTAACCTTCACCGCCGTTGCCGCGAGGGCGGTGCCGGTAAACGCGAGGAGCGTGAAGAGCGCAAGGGCTTTTTCCATCGTGGAAAAAGCGCGTGACGTTGTCATCGTCGTGTTCAGGGTTTGCCAAGGTTCACCATGATGCGGAAGCCGGTGATCCCGAGCGCCTCGGTCGGTCGGCGCACCGCGGCGCGGCAGTTCAGCGCCACCGCCGCATTCGCGGTGTAAGCGCCGCCGCGCACGATATGATTCTTCGGGTCGCCTTCCCGTGGGCCGGTGGGATCAATGGCGTCTTCGTTCGGCACGCCGCTGAAAAGGTCGCGCGTGAATTCGCGGATGTTTCCGTGCATGTCGTGCAGGCCCCAGGCATTCGGCAACTTCTCGCCGCCACGGTGCAGACGGCGCTCCGAATTCCCGCCGTGCCAGCCGGCCTTGTCCAGGTCCGCGATGGTATTGCCGCTGTGGTAGGCGGTGGTCGTGCCCGCGCGGCAGGCATATTCCCATTGCGCCTCGGTGGGAAGCTGCGCGTCGCGCCCGGACTGTTTGCTCAGCTTCGCGCAAAAGTCCTGCGCGCTCTGCCACGACACGTTGTGCACCGGCAGGTCGTCGCCCTTGGTGAGGCTCGGATTGTCGCCCATCACTTTTTCATACTGCGCCTGCGTGAGTTCGTATTTGCCCAGGTAAAATGGCCGCGTGAGCGTGACCCGGTGCTGCTTTTCCAGCGCGGATTGATCTTCCGTCTTCGCTTCGCCGGGAGGACTTCCCATCACGAACGTGCCAGCGGGGATGAGCACGCCCTCCCATTTCACGCTGCCGCCGAGATCGAGCGTGAGCGTCGGCTCCAGTTGCGCGCGCTTCGCGTATGCGGCCACGGTTTCCTTTCCGTCCCAGAGCGGAAATGGAGCGTCACCCGCGTGAGTGAGCGCGGGGGTGACGAGCAGGGCGGCGAGGTAAACGACGGGGTGTGGTTTCATGATGGTGGAGAATGTGAGCGCAGCACGTTACCGCCCGATCCGCCAGAGCCGGGCGGTTTTGTCGAAGCTGCCCGTCAGCAGCACGCAGCTGTCTGGGCCGAAGGCGATGGCGCGGACCAGGCCGCCATGCTGGATCGGTTCGCCGACGGCCTTGCCCGTTGCGGCATCCCAGACGTGCGCGGTATTTTCGTAGCAGCCGGCGGCGGCGAGGGTGCCATCGCGGCTGAAGGCGACGCAGCGCACGCCGGTGGGACAAACCAGCGGCGCAGTAAGCGGCTCGCCCGAGGCCGCGTCCCACAAGCGCGCGGTCTTGTCCCTGCTGCCGGTGAGGACGCTCGTGCCGCGGGGATTGAAGACGGCCGCGCGAACTTGATCGGCGTGTTTGAGCGGCGGGGTGAGCGGCCGGCCGGTGGCGGTATCCCACACGCGCGCGGTATGATCGAGGCTGCCGGTCAGGAGCCTTTTGCTGTCGGGACTGAACGACAGGGAGCGCACGGAGCCTTCGTGTTTCAAATCGAGGCCGAGCGATTTTCCCGTGGTCGCATCGAGCAGATGCGCGACGGTGCCGTTGCCACTGACGGCGGCGAGTTTGGAATCGGGACTTAAGGCCACGGCGTAGAAACGCTGCCGGTTTTCGATGGGTTCGCACATGGGCTTGCCGGTGCGCACATCCCAC
>DATDFH010000237.1:0-4057 GCA_036522715.1 Verrucomicrobiia bacterium | reverse complement strand
GCTGGAAGGCGACATCCTGGACTGCGATGGCTTCTATTCGCACCCGCTTTCGGAACGGCGTCAGCAGGAGAAGTTTCTTGTCCTCGAAGCGATGCACGACCTGCGCGATCTCGGCGCGCCGGAACCGCGTCCGATGCGTGTCCACCTCCGCCGGATGCGCAGCGAACTGGCCGCAGCCCTGCAAGGCCTGGGTCAGCCCCCCACCGGCTATCTGCGCCGCGCGGTGCGCCCCGATGAATTGTTTCTCACCTCCACCTTAGCGCGCGGACGCGCCCTGTGTGCGCGGGTGTTGGCGGCACGATGATTCCGGTTCGTGATGAACGTCAGCGTCATTCCCGCACGACAGATCGACAACGCGTTCGCGGGCCGATGGACGGAGTTGCAGCAATCGAATCTTGCGCTCGTCAGCCCGTACTTCTGCCCGGAGTTCACCCAGGCGGTCGCCGCCGTGCGCGAGGACGTGGAAGTTGCGCTCATCAAGGAGGGGGAACAGATTGTCGCCTTCTTCCCCTATCAGCGTGGGCCGCGCGGCGTGGCGGCTCCGGTCGGCGGCATTTTTTCCGACTTTCAAGGCTTGGTGTGCGCGCCGGGGTGGGAATGCGATCCGCTCGAAATGCTGCGGGCGTGCCAGCTGATCGCGTGGGACTTCGATCACCTGATTGCCTCGCAAGGATTCTTCGCCTCGTTTCACCGGCACGTGGAAGTGTCGCCACAGATGGATTTGTCGGGAGGCTACGAAGTTTACGCGACGGAGCGTCGCGCTGCGGGTTCGGAGCAAATCAAGAAGTGCGGGAATCTGATGCGCCGGATCGAACGCGAGGTCGGGCCGCTGCGCTTCGTCGCCCAGGCGGCGGACGTGGCGGCGTTGCAGCAGACGCTTGCGTGGAAGTCGCAGCAATACCTGGCCGGCGGGAAACCCGACCTCTTCGCGCTGGGCTGGACGCGTGCGCTGGTCGGGCGCATTCACGCGATGCGGGGCGCGGATTTCGCCGGAATGCTGTCGTTGCTTTACGCGGGTGAGCGACTGGTGGCCGGCCACTTCGGGATGCGTTCGCGAACCGTGTGTCATTACTGGTTCCCATCCTACGACGAGGAGATGGCAAAGTATTCGCCGGGGCTGATCCTCTTGCTGAAGATGGCGGAGCACGCGGCGTCGCTCGGTCTGCGGGTGATCGACCTCGGCAAAGGCATGAGTCTCTACAAGGAACGGCTGATGAACGCCTCGGTCACGCTCGCCACCGGCAGCGTCGAATTGCCGTCGTGGCTTGCATTCCGCCGGCAGGCACGTCGCAGACTTCGTTCGCTTGTGGCGAACTCACCGCTCGCTGCTCCCGCGCGACGGCTGGTGCGCTGTGCGCGGGGCGATCCGAAAGGAGGGCAGCCGTGAGCGCCCGCCCCGGATCCTACTCGGTCGAACTGGTGGAGTGCCGCGTCGGCTCCGCGCCCGCGGCGTTGAAGGCAAAATGGTTTGAGTGCGCCGCCCGATCCTCCAACTGGCGCGCTGTGCAACAGACTCCAGAATGGGTCGAATGGCGGGCGGCTCCGGCGGGGCGGTATCACCTCGCCGTCACGCGCGATCCTGGCGGAGAGATCGTATCCGTCAGCCCGCTGCGCGAAGAGGCGTTCGAACTTTCCTTCGGCGTGGCGCGGTGGAACATGCTCACGCTTCGGGTGAACGCGCTCCTGATCGTGGGTAATATTCCGGCAATGCCGGAGAGCCGGGCGGTTTACGACGCATTCTTTGACACGCTGGCAAAGGATTCGCGATGCAATGCGGTCTCGATGTTGGGAGTGCCAAAGGAAAGCGCCTTCTGGAGCCACCTGAACACGATGCAAAGATCAAAGGGCCGCTGGATCGTTTACACTCCGTGGCCATTCGACCGCTATCATTTCATCCGGATGCCGGGGAGCTTCGGCGAATACCTTGCCAGGTTCAGTTCCAAGACTCGTCAGAATCTGAAACGCCAGGTGCGCGTCCTCCGCGAGCACGGCAACGGACGCCTGGAACTGGACCGCGTAACCACGCCGGGAGACGTGGACGAATTCCTGGCGGGCGCGCGGGAGATTGCACGCGCCTCATGGCAGAAGTTGCTGGTGACCGTCCCGTACGCCGACGCGGCTGATCGTTCGGTTGTGCTCACTGACATGGCGCGTGCGGGGCTGTTGCAGTCTTACCTGTTGAAGTGCGACGGCAAGGCGTGCGCGTATGGACTGGGGTTCCGGCTCAACGGTACCTATTTCTTTCAGGAAACCGCCTTTGATCCCGCATGGGAACGTTTCTCGCCGGGGAAATGTCTTCTCTACCTCATGATCGAGGATTTGCTCGGTTCCAACGCGCCGGCGCGCTTCTGGTTCGGGCCCGGCACTGAAACTTACAAACAATGGTTTGCCAACGGCGCGGGTGAAGAGCGGACGGTTTTCGTGTTGAGGAATACCCGCGCGAACCGCCTTAAGGTGGGTACGCACCGCGCCTTCTGTTCCACGATCCGTCTGGCCAAACGCGTCTGGCCGCGCCGGACGCGTGCCGGATCAGGGCGCGGGCGACCATGACCGCAATGCGTGCTTCAGGGCTTCGCTGTGAGGAAGAGATAGCGGCAATTCGCGTCGAAGACGAGTTCGCGCTCGTTTGTAAGCCACGAGTGCTGGCGGATCTCAGTTTCGAACGCGGATTGGGCCGGGACTTTGCAGACGAGCCGAAGCGCGCGCGGTTGTCGGCGAATCGACTCGCGGATGTTGCCGAGCACGCGCGCGAGCACGTCGCCGGCGAAGGGGTTGAAGAAATAGATGACCGTCACGTCGTCGGGGATCGTGAATTGCGTCGCATCGGCGGTTACGAGCTCGATGTCACGGCACGCCAGACGGGGCAGCGCGCGGCGGATGTTCATTCGCGCCACTTCGTTCAACTTTGGTGCAATCTCCACACCGATCACCTTCCGGAACGGCCGGGTCGCGGCGAGTATGGTTGCGCGGCCAAGTCCCGATCCAAAATCAAGAAACACGTCCTCACCAACGCGGATGGGCAGGTCGCGGAGCACCGCTCGGAACGTTTTGTAGTCCGTCGGGACATACGGACGGCAATGCGCGTTTTCAATCCCGAGTTCCTTCAGTTCGATCACCGATTCGGAATGAATCCCCAGTCGCCATTCGAACCAGCGGATGTAGAGCCGGTCTGCGACCGAGCGAAACAGGGCCAGAAAGCCCTTGGTCCGAAGGAGCGTCAGGGAACTTCGAATGGAGCGAGCCAGGTTCATGCAATTTCCGAATTCACGACTATTGAGTTTGGTCATGAGTAGTTCAAGCGCCCTCGATTACTGTCCCGTGCTGGCCGAGATGGCCCGCACGCGGCAGGCCTTCGGACGGTCAGGCAGGCGCTTCGAGGACATTGGCGCACTTTCCAGCCTGAACAACCTGATCGTCCTGCGCGCGCTCATGCAGGACCTTAAGCCGGACTGCACGCTCGAAGTCGGGTTGAGCTTCGGCGGCTCGTGCCTCGTCTTCACCATGTCCCATCGCGATCTGGGCCACGCCCCCGCTGCCCAGCATCTCGCGCTCGATCCGTTCCAGAAGCAGGTATGGGATGACGCCGGATTGCTGGCTGTGGAGACGAGCGGCCTGTCGGGCTTCCTCGATTTTCGCTCCGCCTTTTCCGCCGTGGAACTGCCGAGGCTGTGGCACGAGGGGCGGCGCTTCGGATTCATCTACGTGGATGGATCGCACTTGTTTGAGGACGTCTTCCTCGATGCCTACTTCAGCGTCCGCTTGCTCGCGGAGGGTGGCGTGGTTGCGTTTGACGATTCGTCCGATCCACATGTGGCCAAGGTGCTCGCCTTCCTCCGCCGCAACCTGCGCGGCGCGCTGGAGGAGTTCGACCTTTCACCTTACCGGCTGGATGGAGGAAAGAGCCTCCGCTACCGGCTCGGCGGGCTGCTCGGCCGCCGGCAGTTGACGGCGTTCCGGCGCGTCGGCGAAGTCGTCCGTCCGTGGGACGCCAAGTTCCGTCCGTTCTGAATTTGTCGCTGATGCTTTTCTCCATCGTCATTCCCACTTTCAACCGGCT
>DATDFH010000236.1:0-5931 GCA_036522715.1 Verrucomicrobiia bacterium | reverse complement strand
ACTACAACTTCGCTGGCACGAACCAGACCGACGTGTGGCTGATGCTCGGTGACAACGCCTACAACAGCGGCCTGGACTCCGAGTATCAGACGGGCGTGTTCGACGTGTATCCGCAACTCTTCCGCCACGCCGTGGTGTGGCCGGCGTTGGGGAATCACGACACCGCGCAGTCGCACGTGTCGAACGACACCTACGCCTACTTCGACATCTTCACGCTGCCCAAGAGCGGCGAGGCGGGCGGCGAGGCGTCGGGCAGCGAGCACTTTTATTCGTTCGACTACGGCAACATTCACTTCGTCTGTCTCGACTCGATGACCGACTTGCTCCGCGCGACGAACAGCGCGATGGCCAACTGGCTGCGCGGCGACCTCGCCAACAACACCAACACCTGGCTCATCGCGTATTTTCACCACCCGCCCTACACCAAAGGCTCGCACGACTCCGACGACGTGACCAACGACTACGAGCTGGTCGAGATGCGCGAGAATTTTCTGCCGATCCTCGAGTCCTACGGCGTGGACCTCGTGCTCTCGGGCCACAGCCACGTTTACGAGCGCTCGTATTTCATCGACCGGCACTACGGATACTCAGACTCGTTCGACACCAGCACGAATATCGTACAACCCGGCAGTGGTCGCGTCGGCGGCACCGGCGCGTACACCAAAGCCACCGGCCTGCCCGTGCACAAAGGCGCGGTGTATGTCGTGTGCGGTAGTTCGGGGGCGACAGGTGGCGGCACGCTCGATCACCCAGCGATGTATGTTTCGCTCAACAACCTCGGCTCGATGGTCATCGACGTGAGCAGCAACCGGCTCGATGCGACGTTCCTGCGCGAGAGCGGCATCGTGCCGGCGACCAACGACTGGTTCACCATCATCAAACAGCCGCCCGCTCCGCCCGTGGCGAGCAACCTCACCTTCAACCTCCCGGCCGACTCGGCGACGAACCTCTTCCTCGTCGGCAGCGATCCCGGCGGCCGGCCGCTCACCTTCGCGACCAACAGCGTCGCAACGCGCGGACTCGTCACTGGTTTCACGGCGTCCAACGGAGCATTCACCTACACGCCCGCGCACGGTTTCGTCGGCGGCGACGGCTTCACGTTCCTCGTCAACAACGGCATCACCAACAGTCCGACGGCCACGGTCACGCTCAACGTCCTCGCGCTCGCCGAGGCGAACAGCAACGGCATCCCCGACGTTTGGGAATCCCTCTACGGCGTCACCAACGCCAGTGCCGATCCCGACGGCGACGGATTGAGCAACTTGCAGGAGTACCTCGCGAACACGAATCCGACCAACGCCGCGTCCGCGCTGCTCGCGCCGACGGTCACCCGCACCACCAACGGCTTCGCCGTCCTCACCTGGCCTTCGATCGGCGGCTGCCGTTACCGCGTGAAGTTCAGCAACGGCGACGCCACCGGGAATTACAACGGCGCCTTCACCGACGTGGCGCGCCCCATCGACAAGGAGATGGACCCCGCGCCCATCGGCACGCCGACGACACAGAGCTGGACGGATAACTTCACCTTCACTGGCGGCGCGCCCGCTACGGGCCGGCGCTACTACCGCATCGAAGTGGTGCGATGACGCTGGGGTTGCGAACGAATCCTTGAGTCCGGCGGACGGGCGGCGCAGTGTCTCGCCCGCACCGAATCCCTTTTGCTGAATGGCACACGAATCCACCGACGCGTCCCCGTCCGCGCCGCTCGACCGGGCCCGCGTCAAGGCTTACTGGCGGCTCATCCCGCTCCTCTTCGTCTCCTACATGATCGCCTACGTGGACCGGTCCAACGTGGCCATCGCCAAGTTGACGATGACACGCGACCTGCCGGGCTTCGACAACGCCGTCATCGGCTTCGGCGCGGGCGTGTTCTTCGTCGGCTACTTCCTGCTCGAAATCCCCGGCACGCTGCTGGTCGAGAAATGGAGCGCGCGCAAATGGATCAGCCGCATCATGATTTCGTGGGGCGTCGTGGCGGCGCTCACCGCATTCGTCGGCACGGAACTGGGCGTGTCGCGCTCGCTGGTTGGCGGACTCAACTCCACGTTTGGTTGGAAGGTGGGCGTCACTGAATTTCAGTTTTACTTCATCCGCTTCCTGCTTGGCCTGGCGGAGGCCGGATTCTACCCCGGCGTCATCGTCTATCTTACCCACTGGTTTCCCATCCGCGACCGCGCGCGGGCGCTGGCGTACTTCTTCGTTGCCACACCGATCGCCCAGATGATCAGCCCGAAAATCTCCAACTTGATGCTGCAAATCGGCACCGACGAGGTGGTCAACGGCGCAACCCTGCATCACCCCGAAGTGCTCGGCCTCGACGGTTGGCAGTGGATCTACATCTTCTGGGGCATCCCGGCGGTGGCGCTCGGATTCATGGTCCTGTTCATGTTGCCGGACAAGCCGCACCACGCCAAATGGCTCACTCCCGAGGAACGCGCGGCCTTGGAACAGGAATTGGAACGCGAAAAGCAACTCGCCGGGGCGCACAAACACATGACGCTGTTCAAGGCCCTGCGCCATCCGAAAGTGCTGCTGCTGGCCACGGCGTATTTCTTCTGCGTGACCGCCAACTACGGCGTGGAATTCTTCCTGCCGAGCATCCTCCAGCAATGGTATGACTTGAAATTCGACGCGCTCACCTGGCTCGTGATCCTCCCGCCGTGCCTGGCACTGGTCGGCCAGCTCTTCATCGGGTGGAGTTCGGACAAAATGAAGGAACGACGGTTGCACACCGTCCTGCCCATCGCCATCGGCGCCGTGGCGCTGGCCATCACGCCGTTCACGCAGGGGAACCTGTTGCTTACCATCGTCTTCTTCATGATCGCATTTGGCGGCCTGAAGGCCTACCTGCCGGCGTTCTGGGCGCTGCCCAACCTTTTCCTCACCAGTGCCGGCGCCGCGGGGAGCATTGGCCTCATCAACTCCGTCGGCAACCTCGGCGGCTTTCTCGGTCCGTATGTGCTCGGCAAGGTGCAGAGCGTCACCGGCTCATTCGTCGGCGGAGTTTACTACCTCGCGTGTTCGATGCTCGTTTCGGCGACGATGATTTTCCTGCTGGGGCTGGGGCGTCAGGAAACGAAGAAGGATTAGCCTCGCACGCGTCTGCGCCGGGTCGGGATTGGCTCCTCCGTACGCTTCTCGCGCTACGGCCGTCGCAGTCGGAAAAACCTTTGCGTGCCGCTGATCGGCACCGTGACGGTGTTCGTTTCGCCGATGACGTTGATGGTCGCGACGGCGTTGGTCCACACGGGCGCGCCGCTGAGGTCATCCCTGGCTTCCAGACCAAACCCTGCGGTCAGGACCGGCCAAGACAGGACGGCGTTCGTGCCGCTGCCGGCGACGTTGAGCACCGGGGGATTGGGCACGCGGAACAACGCCAGCAACGACCAGTAAGCCGGCTTCGCCCGATAAGCGGCATCGAAGATCAGCGCGGCACCGGAGCCGGGACTTGAATTGGTGACACTGGAGTGAAGATCGGTGAAGCCCCAGATTTGTGCGGATGTGACCGGCGTGGACTTGAGTGCCGAAGCCAGCACGTCCTGATAAAACTTTGCCTGCGCACTCAGATCAGGCGGCGCGGGCACGGCGTTGGTCACGGCCAGGGCCACGTCCATTTCCGTGAGGTGCACCTGCACGCCGAGATCGGTGAGGCGTTTGAGGTTGGCCTCCAATCCCGACAGCGAAACGCCGGAACTCAGCGGCTTGTGCATCTGCAGGCCGACGCCGTGAATCGGTACCCCGCGCGCCTTGAAGTCGGCGACCATGTTGTAGATGGCGGTGGACTTGGTACTGATGTCCTCGGCGCTGTAATCGTTGTAGAAGAGCAGCGCGTTGGTGTCGGCCGCGTGCGCCCAGCGGAAGGACTGCTCGATGTAAGACGTGCCGCCCAGCCCGATGCCGGGGCTGTCGGACCAGATCGACGAACGGATCGAGCCGTCGCTGTTGAGCGCCTCGTTCACCACGTCCCACGCGTAAACCTTCCCCGCAAAGTGTGAGACCACGGCGGTGATGTGGTCCTGGAGGATTTGCGAGAGCTGGTTGGTGGTGTAGTTGCCGTTGGTCAGCCACGCGGGATTGTTGGCGTGCCAGACGAGCGTGTGCCCGCGCATCTGCATCTGGTTGCTCAACGCAAACGCCGCGAGCGCGTCGCCGGCGGTGAAGTTGTAGCTGTTCGACCCCGGATGCAGCGTCGCCCACTTCAACTCGAACTCGGGTTCAATCTGGCTGAACTCGCGCTTAAGGGTCGCGACGTAGTTGGTGTCATTGAGATACGATGTCTGCACGGCGGCACCCCACAGGAATCCGCGCGCCGTGGCGGCCTGGCGCAGCGAGGGGAGATTCGAACTGACGGTCAGGATCGCGGGCACGCTGTTGGTGGCGCCATAGACATTCGTGCAGACCACGGTGTAACTGCCGGCGTTGGTCAATTGCGCGTTCGTCAACGTGAGGGAATCATTCGTCGCGCCCGCGAGGTTGGTGCCGTTGAACTGCCATTGATATGCGGGTGGCGCGACGCCCGAAGCGACCACAGTAAACAACACGTTCGCGCCCGGCGCCACGGTCTGGCTTTGCGGCTGCGTGCCGATGGACACCAGCGGCATGGGGACCCATTCCACTGTCACGTTGTCGATCTGGTAGCTCGCGGTGAGATCGCCCGTGCCGAAGGCGATTTCATCGAAGGTCGTGAAGATCGCGGCCGACGTGTGCGCGCCGGCGGCCACCAGGATTCCGTCCAAGCCGGTGTAGAGCGAGATCGTGTTGGTGGCGGAACGATACACGACGAAGATGATCAGGTGCGCGTTCGTGTCGTTGAGCGTGGCCGGATTGGCCCCGGTGGTGAGCGCGGCCGTGTCGCCGCCGCTGAGAATATGACCGTTCGTCCCGGCTTCCCTCGTCACGGAGGGGTTGTTGGTCAGCGTCAGGTCGATCGAACTGAAATAACCGAAGTCATCGTCGCTGCTAATGTCGTTGTCGGCGCCCGTGAGCGTGCCGTTGGAATCATACAGACCGAACCGCATGGACTTGGTTCCAGTGCCGAGGTTCGACGGCGCGCCCACGCGGCGGAAGTTGAATGACAGCGTGACGTAGTCGCCCACGTTCGTCAGGGCGATCGGACCGAATCCGCCGCCGTACAGCGTGCCGACGATCTGGAGGAAGTTGATCGAGTTGTTGACCCGTAGCGCGTTGTTCGTCGCCCCGGTGAAGTTGTCTGGCACGAGGCTGAAGGTGGTCGTGCTTTGCCGCGAAAAGTAGGGAAGGTCCAGCGAATCGGCCGCATCGTTGCCGCGGCCCGGCGGCGAGCCGACATCGAACGTATCCTGCACGACGATGACCGCCTGCGAGGTTGCAGCGAGCAGAAGAATGAGACCAAACAGAGGGAAGTTGATGGCCGACATTCAACCGGAGGACGTGCGCGGAAGCAATTCTTGTCTGGGGAAAAATGACACGGCGGCGACGAACGGCACCTCCATACAGCGCGCCGGAGGTGCCGCTGGTCGAGGGGCGATGGTGGGCTACTGAATCGGCGCCTGCCGGAATGCCTCCGTGTAATCGCGGAAGTCGCGCATCTCTGCGGAATTGAGCGGCGAACCGTTCGCCGGTTTGCTTGGATCAAAGGGCATGAGAAACTCCTCTCAGGAAAAAGCGGCGGTCCGGGCACCGTGCGCTTGGAGGCGGAGGCTGGGGCGAGCTCGCTGGAGAGACGCACGGCACCCGGACGAAATGCAACCGAAAGAACTGAACCCTAAATAGCACCTGCCGGGCCATCGCAGTTTCAACACGGCGCATGGTGTTTTGCAGGCGTTCATGTGGAAGTGGTCGCAAACAGTCAAAGTGGGTTTTTCGAATTGGGGTGCCGAGCGGCCCGGGTTTGTCGCACTCGTGGTCAAGGGAGTTGATGCGGCTGCGGCCGGGACCGTCCAGTTCCCGAAT
>DATDFH010000235.1:0-6614 GCA_036522715.1 Verrucomicrobiia bacterium | reverse complement strand
AGCGCGATGTTGCCGACGCCCTTGTGGAGCTGGCCGTTCCACGTGGCCAGGTTGAGCGTCGCCGGGTTGAAGCCCGTCGCGCAACAAGTCAAATTCGCTGGCCCGCAGCTTCCGGTCGCGCCAGTGCCGTTGTCGATGTCGCGGTCGCCGGCGATCAACGTCTGGGGATACTCGGGGAAGGCGTGCGTGCCGCTGAAGTAGCTCAACGCGTTGTTGCGCTGCGCCGGGTCAAGCAGGCCGCCGGGCTGGTCCGTGAAATCCTTGGCCGGCGTGCGCGTCCTGTCGGACGGACAGTTGAGGATTTTGGGTGTGCCCAGTTCGTTGGAAAAAATCACCACGTGCTGATACGCGTAGGGCAGCTTCTGCGCCCCGCCGTCGTTGGTAGCCAACATCCACGGATAAAGATCCTCATGGTCATGTGCCCACAGATGTGCCGCCAGATTGACCTGCTTGAGGTTGCTGGCGCACTTGGTGCGCTCGCCCTTTGCCCGGGCACGCGCCAGCGCCGGCAACAACAACGACGCAAGGATGGCGATGATCGCGATGACCACCAGCAGTTCGACGAGCGTGAACGCGAAAATCCTTCGGCTGGTTGCGCGGAAAGGCATAGGAGACGCGTGGAGTTTGCGTGAACCATGCACGCAAGCAAGTCGAAAAACCGGCGGAGGCTTCTTGATCGCGGTGCCGCAGGATCGTGCATACGCGGGAAACGAATCGTCTATGGACGCAACGCGTCAAAGACGTGATTCTCAGCCATCCGTCACGCCATGCAGTTGTTGCGAAAGACAGTTCAACGTGGTGCCCAGATTGCGCTGGCGCTCGCCGCCGCCGGCTCCGCACCCGCCGCGACGGTGGATTTTGCCCGCGAGGTTTATCCGATCTTCCAACGCGCCTGCTTCGAGTGCCATGGCGTTGAGAAGCAGAAGGGGAAACTGCGCCTCGACTCGCGCGAGGAGGCGTTCAAGGCCGCCGAGGTCATTGTCAAAGGCAATGCCTCGCAAAGCGAACTCTACCGCCGCATCACGCTGCCGAAAGGTCACGACGACATCATGCCCAACCGTGGCGAACCGCTCTCCAAGACGGAGGCGGAGCGCATCAAGGCGTGGATTGACTCGGGCGCGGCATGGCCGGATGACGTGAAGCCGGGGAAGCATTGGGCGTATGTGAAACCAGTGCGGCCGGAGGTGCCGGAAATCCAAAAGCCAAAAGCCAAAGTCCGAAGCCCAATCGACAACTTCATCCTCGCGCGACTGGAGAAGGAAGGGTTGAGCCTCTCGCCCGAAGCCGAGCCGGCCGTTCTCGTCCGGCGCGTTTATCTGGACCTGATCGGCCTCCCGCCATCGCCCAAGGACGTGGACGAGTATCTGGATTCCGCACTCCGCACTCCGCATTCCGCATTCGAATCCCTCGTGGACCGCCTGCTCGCCTCGCCGCAATTCGGCGAGCGCTGGGCGCGGCCGTGGCTCGACCTCGCGCGCTACGCGGACTCGCACGGTTTTCAACGCGACGATTTGCGCGACCTCTGGCCTTACCGCGACTGGGTCATCCGCGCGCTCAACGTGGACATGCCGTTCACGCAGTTCACCATTGAACAACTTGCGGGCGATCTCTTGCCGAACGCGACGCAGGACCAGAAGGTCGCCACGGGCTTCAACCGCTCCGCGCCGACGAACGTTGAGGCAGGCACCGAGCCCGAGGAGACGCGCGTCAACCAGGTGCTCGACCGCATCAACACGCTCGGCGCCGTGTGGCTCGGCACCACGCTCGAATGCTGCCAGTGCCACAACCACAAATACGACCCGTTCACGCAGCGCGACTACTACCGGCTCTTCGCGTTTTTCAACAACACCGCGCTCGAAGCCGACCGCGCGAATCCCAAGGTGCCCGGCTCGATCCGGTTTATCGGACCGACGATGGACCTGACGGACGCGCAGACGGATGCCGAGCGCGCGAAGCACAAAGCGACCGTCGCGCAGCTCAACGCCGACATCACCGCGCGCGAGCAACAGTTGCTCGACGGCATGGAGAAGTTCGAGGCCGACCTAGCTCGTGCCGTGAAGAGCGCCGCGCAAACGCACGCGCTCGACATCGCTGACTTCGACTCGAAAGCCGGTTCGTCGCACAAGATTCTTGACGACAAATCCGTTCTCCTCAGCGACGACAACACGCCCGCGAACGACACTTACACAGCCACGGTCCACACGAAGCTCGCGGGCATCACCGGCTTCAAGCTCGAAGCGCTCACGGACGATTCGCTGCCGGGCAAAGGGCCGGGCCGCGGCGACGAGAGTCGGCCAAACTTCGTGCTGAATCAATTCCTCATCACCGTTGCGCAAGCAGGAAAAGAATCCGCCGCTGCGCCGGTAAAACTTGTGAAGGCGAAGGCGTCGTTCTCGCAAAAGAGTTGGGACGTGGAGAACCTGCTCAAGCCCGACAAAGATAAGAAGAGCGGCTGGGCCATCAATCCGCAGTTCCACCAATCGCATTGGGCGACGTTCACGACGGACCGGCCCGTGGGTTTCGCCGAGGGCACGACGCTGACGTTCAAGCTCGTCCACGAGTTCGGCGGCGGGCGAACAATTGGCCGGTTGCGATTGTCCGCGCTGACGGGCGACCCGCGCGCGGAGAGCATCCCGGCCGACCTCACGCAGATTCTGGCGACGCCGAAGATGAAGCGCACCGCGGCGCAGACGAAAAAGTTGAACGAGTATTGCTTCGCGCAGGACAAGTCGCTGGCCGCGATGAAGGCGCAGAAGCGCAACGCCGAGTTGCGCGTGCTGGGCCTCAAGCAATCGGCCACGCTGGTCATGCAGGAACTCGACCAGCTGCGTCCGAGCGCGATGTTCAACCGCGGCAATTACACGGACAAAGGTGAGCCGGTGCAGCCCGGCACGCCGGAGGTGCTGCATCCGTTCGAGCGGGTAGCAGCCGACATGAGGAGGCTCACTTCAAACGCGGAACACGGAACGCCGAGCGCGGAACAAAGTCAGAGCCTCGTTACGTCGGCTGCTTCGAGGTTGGATTTGGCGCGTTGGCTCGTGGACCGCGAGAACCCGCTAGTCGCACGTGTGACGGTGAACCGCTGGTGGGCCGAATTGTTCGGCCACGGACTCGTGACCACGCCGGAGGACTTCGGCCTCAAGGGCGAGCTGCCCACGCATCCCGAACTGCTCGACTGGCTCGCTTGCGAGTTCATGGACAACGGCTGGAGCATGAAGAAGCTGCTCAAAACCATCGTGATGAGCGCGACTTACCGCCAGTCATCGAAAGTTACGCCGGAACTCTTCTCGCGCGATGATCAGAATCTGCTTTACGCCCGCGGTCCGCGTTTCCGGCTCGATGCGGAGACGATCCGCGACAACGTCCTCGCCGTGGCCGGGCTGCTGAGTCTCAAGCAAGGCGGCCCGCCGATTCGTCCGCCGCAGCCCGACGGCTTGTGGGAAAAAGTCGGCGGGCAGAAATACGATTACGTCATCAGTCCCGGCGACGAAAAATATCGCCGCGGCATTTACGTCGTGTGGAAGCGTGGCTCGCCATACCCGAGCTTCGTGAACTTCGACGCCACCGCGCGGCTGGCCTGCAAGGTGAAGCGCTCGCGCTCGAACACGCCGCTTCAGGCGCTCACACTCTTGAACGACCCGGTCTATGTCGAAGCCGCGCAGGCGCTCGCCCGCCGCGTCCTCACCGAGGAGCCGGTCACCTCGGTCGAACTGCGCATCCGCCACGCGTTCCGGCTCGCGCTGGTCCGCGCGCCCAAGGACGCCGAAGTCGCCGCGCTCAAGCGGCTCTACGACGCCGAGTTCGCCGCGTATCAGAAGGACGCCAAGGCCGCGAAGGAATTGCTCGGCGGAAACCTTCCGGTGAAAAACGCCAGCCCGGCGGAGTTCGCCGCGATGTATTCTGTTTCGTCCGCGCTGTTGAATCTCGATGAAGCCATCACGAAGAACTGAGCATGAATCCCATTGAGCATCATCTCGCCACGCTTTCGCGCCGGCAGTTTTTTCGCCGCAGCGGAGTCAGCCTCGGCTCGGTCGCATTGTCCACGTTGCTGCGCGACTCGCTCAGCGCTGCGCCGACCGGCTTGAATCCCCTCGCCGCTCGTCACCCGCATTTCGCCGCGCGGGCGAAGCGCGTCATCTACCTCCACATGATCGGCGCGCCGTCGCAGCTTGATCTGTTCGAGCAGAAGCCGGAATTGGTGAAGCGCAACGGCCAGACGTGCCCCGAGGAATTGCTCAAGGGTAAACGCTTCGCGTTCATCGGCGGCGAGATGAAGCTCTCAGGCTCGCGCTACAAGTTCGCGAAGCACGGCCAGAGCGGGCACGTGATGTCGGAACTGCTGCCGCACCTCGCGACCGTGGCCGACGACATCTCCTTCATCCACTCGCTGCACACCGAGGAAATCAACCATGCGCCGGCGCAGATGTTCTTGCACACCGGCTTCGGACGCGGCGGGCGGCCGAGCTTCGGCTCGTGGGTCAGCTACGGCCTTGGCTCCGAGAATGCCGACCTGCCGGCTTACGTCGTGTTGCTCTCCGGCCCGGCAGGCGGCGCAGGCACGAGCATGTGGTCCTCGGGATTTTTGCCGAGCGTGTATCAGGGCATCCAGTTCCGCTCGACGGGCGAGCCGGTGCTTTTTCTGACGAACCCCGCGGGCCACGGCGCCGCCGACCGCCGCCGCGTGCTCGACACCGTGCAGGAGTTAAACCAGGCGCAGCTAGCCGACGTCGGCGATCCCGAAATCGCCACACGCATCAGCCAGTATGAAATGGCCTTCCGGATGCAGACCAGCGTGCCGGAGTTGATGGACATCGCGAAGGAATCGCCCGCCACGCTTCGGATGTATGGCGCCAAACCGGGCAAGGCGAGCTTCGCCAACAACTGTCTCCTTGCGCGCCGGCTCATCGAGCGCGGGGTGCGCCTGGTGCAATTGTTCGATTCCGATTGGGACCATCACTCCAGCCTTTCAACGCGCCTGCCGGTCAAATGCCGCGACGTGGACCAGCCGATGGCCGCGCTGGTGAAGGACCTCAAGCAACGCGGGCTGCTCGACGACACGCTCGTCATCTGGGGCGGCGAATTCGGCCGCACGCCGCTCGCGCAAGGCATCAGCGGCGACGGCGAATCCACCAAGCCCGGCCGCGACCATCACAAGGACGCCTACACGATGTGGCTGGCCGGCGGCGGCGTGAAGGGCGGCGTGAGCTACGGCCGCACGGATGAATTTGGTTTTAACCCCGTCGAGAACCCCGTCCACGTTCACGACCTCAACGCGACCGTGCTCCATCTCCTCGGCCTCGATCACGAGCGGCTCACGTTCAAGTACCAGGGCCGCGAGTTCCGCCTGACAGACATTCACGGGAACGTGGTGAAGGAGTTGTTGGCATAGATCTTCAATGGAACAGGTCAAAACGTCGTCTATTTCCCCGTGTCCGCACTGACGTCAAAACTAAGGCCCGTGCTCGCGATCGCGCTTCCTCTCCTGGTTGTGCCGTTGGTCGCAGCCGAAGAGAAGAAAAACCTCGATTTCTCCAAGCTCCCGCCCGCGGCGAACGGCCCGGTGGATTTCGCGAAGTCTATCCAGCCCATCTTCGCCAACAACTGCTACAAGTGCCACGGCGCGGAGAAGCAGAAGAATGGACTGCGCCTCGACATCAAGCAGGCCGCGCTCGAGGGCGGCGACTCGGGCAAGGTCATCGTCCCCGGCAAGAGCACGGAGAGCAAACTCATCCATTTCGTCGCGAAGCTCGATGGCGAGACGCAGATGCCGCCAAGTGGTGAAGGCCGCAAGCCGCTCTCGCGCGAGCAGATTGCCAGGCTTCGCGCGTGGATTGACGCGGGCGCGAACTGGCCCGAGTCCGCAGTCACCGCAGTGAAGAAGTCCGACCATTGGGCGTTCAACGCGCCGAAACGGCCCGCCATTCCACAAACTCGAAACTCCAAACTCGAAACTCGAAACCCGATTGATGCATTCGTCCTCGCGCGGTTGCAAAAGGAGAAAATCAAACCGTCACCGGAAGCGGACCGTTACACGCTTATCCGCCGGCTCTCGCTTGATTTACTCGGCCTGCCGCCCAAGCCGGACGAGGTTCATGAGTTCGTCAGTGACAAATCACCCGACGCTTACGAGAAGCTCGTCGATCGCTTGCTGAAATCGCCGCATTTCGGCGAGCGCTGGGGCCGGCACTGGCTCGACCTCGCGCGTTACGCCGACAGCGACGGATACGAGAAGGATCGCGCGCGTCCGTTTGCCTACGTCTATCGCGACTGGGTCATCACGGCCATCAACGATGACATGCCCTTCGACCGTTTCAGCATCATGCAGCTCGCGGGCGATCTACTCCCGGACGCGGGACTGGAGGAGGAGACGGCCACCGGCTTCCATCGCCAGACGCTCACGAACACCGAAGGCGGCACCGATCAGGAGGAGTTTCGTTGCAAGGCGACCGTGGATCGCGTGAGCACGACAGCGGCGGTGTGGCTGGGCGTGACGATGCAGTGCTGCGAGTGTCACACGCACAAATACGACCCGTTCACGCAGCGCGAGTTCTACCAGATGTTCGCGTTTTTCAACAACGCGTCGGAGAAAAATGTTCCCGCGCCGCAGCCCGACG
>DATDFH010000234.1:0-10386 GCA_036522715.1 Verrucomicrobiia bacterium | reverse complement strand
AGGCGTTGCGCGAAAACGCGCGCGGCCTCGACGAATGACGGATCGTTGAGCAGCGTCAACGCCTGCTGTGGCGTGTTCGACGCGGTGCGTGCGGCGGCGCACTCGTCGCGCATCGGCGCGTCGAAGTTCGCCAGCATCGGGTGCAGGAACGTCCGCTGCCAGTGCATGTAAACCCCGCGCCGCCACTGGCGATCGTCCCGGTCAGCGACGTAGTCCCGAGTCGGGAACTGAAGGTTGGCGTAATAATCGGCGGGCTGATACGGCTTCACGCTCGGGCCGCCTATTTCGAGGTTGAGCAGGCCGGCGACGAACAATGCGTTGTCGCGCACAAACTCTGCGTCGAGCCGGCGCGGGTTCTGCGACGCGAGCAGACGGTTGTTCGGGTCGATGTCCCTCAACTCCTGTCGCAGGCTCGAATCCTGCCGGTAGGTCGCGCTCATCGCGAACAGCTTGATCATGTGCTTCACATCCCAGCCGCTGTCGCGGAACTCGCACGCGATCCAGTCGAGCAACTCGGGATGCGACGGCGGCTCGCCTTGCGCGCCAAGGTCATCCACGACGGCCGAGATGCCCGTGCCGAAGAATTGCTTCCACAGCCGGTTCATCACCGCGCGGGCGGTAAGCGGATTTTCCTTCGAGCAAAGCCACTTCGCGAAATCGAGCCGCGTGAGGCGTCGCTCCCGCGTGCTGGCCATGCCCGGCAGGAATGCGGGCGTGGCGGGCGACATGATTGCGCCGCTCTCGTCCATCCAATTGCCCCGTGCCAGCACGCGGATGGTCATCGGCTCCACCGACTGCGTGACCATCGTCCACGCCTTCGCGCCGCGGCATTCGCGAATCTGCGCCGCCAAAACCTTGTAGCGAGCGAACGCGTCGGCGTCCCAACCGGTGCTGGCAAGGTAAACGTCGTAAGCTTGCGCGCGCGACTTCGCGGAGCCCGCCTCCAGCGCCTTGCGTAATGAGCTCATCGCGTCGGCTGCCAGCGGCTCCGACGGCGCGAAGGGCGAAACCGACACGCGCACGCAACCCGCGCTGTTGCCGCTGAGTTGCACGCTGAGCACATCTCCGTCGGCCACGCGGACCGGCGCATCGAGCAGCCAGACGCCAGTGTGCGGTCGTTGGCAGGCCTGTTCGCGCGTTTTCCACATGTCCCTCACGCCGATGATTTCCTCGGTCTCCTTGTAGCGCGGCTCCTTCCGGTCGGCGTCGGCGTGGCGGAAGGCGAGCAGCGTATCCTTCTTCGCGTCCTTCGCACGCAGCGCGGCAGTCAGCTTAAGCGAGATACTGTTGCTGGCGCCGCCGCGCACGATGCTGTTGCTGTGCTTCGCGTCCGGCAACAGTTCGACGCGAATCGCCGCAAGCCATCCGGCTGGCGGTTGGAACTTGAACGTGGAATTGTCCGCCGCTGTTTCAAGGAACACTACGCGACCATCGGCCTCGATGGTGAACTTGGGCGGGGCCGGCTTTGCCAACTGCGCGGCGCCTTTGGCCACATCCTTTTTGGCGGTGCCCTTCTTGCCCGCTTCTTTGGCAACAGCCTTGGTCTTCGGCTTCGGCGGCGTTGCGGGAGCTGTCGAGACTGCGGGTGCCGGTGTGTTCCAACCGGTCGGATTTGCGGCGAAGAACTTCAAACTGTCCTTGCGCCACTTCGCGAACGTGTCCTTCGCCTTTGCATCGGCGCCGAGTTTCTTGCTCGCGGCTTGCACCACGTCAGCCAACTCGGCGCGCAGCTTTGCCTCGCGGCGTTTCAACGGCGGGCTTTCCACGAGGATTTCCGGCGGGAACGGGTGCTCGTTGCCGAAGCCTTTCAGCTCCGGGTTGCGCGCGTAGGCGGCGTCGGCGTAATAGCCCCACTGCTTCATGTCCGCGAAGAACGACTGCATCGAGTAGAAGTCGCGCGCCGTGAACGGGTCGAACTTGTGATCGTGGCATTCGCAGCAGCCGAGCGTCGCACCCAGCCACGCGCCCCCGATGGTGCGGACGCGCTCGGCGTTGTACTTGGCCAGATACTCCTTAGGCTGCGCGCCGCCCTCGCGGGTCACCATGTTGAGCCGGTTGAAGCCGGTGGCGGTGAGTTGCTCGGTGGTCGGATTCGGCAAGAGATCGCCCGCAAGCTGTTCGAGCGTGAACTGGTCGAAGCGCTTGTTGGTGTTGAACGCATTGATGACGTAATCGCGATACGGAAAAATCCGTTGCGGTTGATCGCCGTGGAACCCGACCGTGTCAGTGAACCGTGCCACGTCGAGCCACCACACGGCCCAGCGTTCCCCGAAATGCGGTGACTTCAAAAGCCGGTCCACCTGCCGCTCGTAGGCCTTGCCGCTTTTGTCGGCGAGGAATGCCTTCATTTCCTCCGGCGTCGGCGGCAGTCCGATGAGGTCAAGCGAAAGCCGCCGGAGCAGCGTGCGTTTGTCGGCTTCCTTCGATGGCGTGATGCTCTTCTCGACGAGCTTTTCGGTGATGAAGGCGTCGATGGGGTTTCGGATTTCGAATATCGGAAATCGAACTTGTGGCGCTGCGGGTTTGCTCAGAGGCACGTAGGCCCAGTGCGATTCATACTTGGCGCCCTCGGCGACCCAGTGGCGGAACAGTTCCTTCTGCGCCGGCGTGAGCGTCTTGTGCGCATCCGGTGGCGGCATCAGGTCGTCCTCGTCCTTGGCGAAGATGCGTTTGATGATTTCGGACTCGTCCGGTTTGCCGGGGACGATGGGAATCTCGCCGGACTTGGCGGGCTTGAGCGCCTCCTCGCGGAGGTCGAGCCGGAGGTTGGCTTTGCGCGCCTTGGCGTCCGGCCCGTGGCAGTGAAAGCACGTGTCCGACATGATGGGCCGGATGTCGCGGTTGAACCTCACCTCGGCGTCCGCCGTGGCCGACGTGGCGACGGCACAGAGGGCGACGGTGACGAGCGCGGGGCAACTTCGGCTGCAGAAAATCATAAGACGGCTTTGATAACTGGCTTTGGACGTTTGACCGGAGAACTTTCGCAGAAGTTTTTGCGCAAGGCCATGCACCGAATTTGCGCCGGCCATGCAAAATCCTGCGTGATGCAACCGCACCCGACTACGCGATGATCTCGTTCACCGGCTTTGCGCCTTCGACGCCGGTGAGTCGCGCGTCGAGGCCCTGGAATTTGTAAGTGAGCCGGTTGTGATCGATGCCGAGCAGACGGAGCATCGTAGCGTGGAGGTCGTAGATGCTCACGGGGTTGCTCACGATGTTGTAGGAGTAATCGTCTGTCTTGCCGAGGCTCACGCCGGGCTTGATGCCGCCGCCGGCCAGGAACACGGTGAAGCAACGCGGGTGATGGTCGCGACCGTAATTCTCGGCGGTAAGCGTGCCTTGCGAATAGATCGTGCGGCCGAATTCGCCACCCCAGACGATGAGCGTGTCGTCGAGCAGACCGCGTGACTTGAGGTCTTTGATCAGCGCGGTGGTGGGTTGGTCGGTGTCGCGGCACTGGCCCTTGATGGCGTTTGGCAAACCGCCGTGGTGATCCCAGCCCATGTGGAAAAGCTGCACGAAACGCACGTCGCGCTCGGCGAGGCGGCGGGCGAGCAAACAGTTCGCGGCGTAGGTGCCGGGCGTCTTCACTCCAGGGCCGTAAAGATCCAACACGCTCGCGGGCTCCTTCGAGATGTCCGTGAGGTCGGGCACGCTGGCCTGCATGCGGAAGGCCATCTCGTATTGCGCGATGCGCGCGGCGATCTCGGGATCGCCCATCGCGGCGTGGCGGCGGCGGTTGAGCGCGGCGATCTCGTCGAGCGTTTCGCGGCGCGTTGCGCGGTCCACGCCCGGCGGGTTGGAGAGATAAAGAACCGGATCGCCCGTGTTGCGGAACTTCACGCCCTGATGCTGCGTCGGCAAAAAGCCGCTGCTCCACAGGCGGTCGTAAAGCGGTTGGTCATCCTTCCGCCCCGTGCCGAACGACGTGAGCACCACGTAGGCGGGCAAGTCCTTGCACTCGCTGCCGAGGCCGTAACTGAGCCACGACCCCATGCTCGGAAAACCCGCGAGCTGGCGACCCGTCTGGAAGAACGTGATGGCCGGGTCGTGATTGATCGCCTCGGTGTGCATGGACTTGATGAAGCACAAGTCGTCCACCGTGGTCGCGAGGTGCGGCATCAATTCACTCAACCAGGCGCCGCTATTCCCGTGCTGCGCGAACTTGAAGATGCTCGGCGCGACCGGGAAATTTTTCTGACCCGAGGTCATCGTCGTCAGGCGCTGACCTTTGCGGATCGAATCGGGCAACTCCTCGCCGCGCTTCTCCGCGAGTTGCGGCTTGGGGTCGAACAAATCCATCTGCGACGGCGCGCCCGACTGGAAGAGGTAGATCACGCGCTTGGCCTTGATCGGAAAATGCGGATAGCCCGCAAGCGCACCGAGAGACTGACCGCCATTGCCTGCACTGGCACTGAAAAGATTTTCATCCAGCAACGAACCGAGTGCCGCGAGTCCCAGTCCCGCCGCCGAGCGCGACAGGAACGTGCGCCGCGTGAGCGCCATCCGCGTGGCGGGGTCGAGGTGGAGGAATTGATGGTCGTTGCAGTTCATGACTTGGCTGGCGATCACAGTTTGTCTCTCAGTTTGACCGCGAATAGTCGAGCGGGCATTCAAGCGGCGAAGTTTCGTTCACGCCATCTCGAGTCCGGGAATCGTCCCCGTGCCGGAACTGAACCGTTCGGATTCGATGCCAAGCCGCTGAAGCATCGAAACGTAAAGATTGCACAACGGCACCGGGTTCTTCTGATCGAACGCAAGGTGCTGCCCGTGCTTGAAGCCGCCGCCGGCCAGCAGCACGGGCAGATTCTTCGTCGAGTGCGTGCTGGCGTTGCCGAGGTTGCTGCTGAAATAAATCATCGTGCGGTCGAGCAGGCTTTCGCCCTGTTCCTGCGTCGCCTTCAACTTCGCCAGCAAGTCGCGCAGAGCTTTCATCTTTTCCAGCTCGACGGTTTTGAGCTGCGCAATCTTCTCGGGATCCTGCCCGTGGTGCGAAAGATCGTGATGGCCTTGGGTGACGCCCTGGATCGGCGGCACCTGGCTCGTGCCGAGCAGCAGCATCGTCATGAGCCGCGTCGAGTCGGTCTGGAGCGCGAGGTGCATGAGGTCGAACATCAGCCGCGTCTTGCCGATGAGGTCGGCGGAATTCTGGATATTCTGTGGCGGCTTGGCTTCGACTTTCGGCTTGGGTTTCTTCGACCATTCCTCGGAGGTGGCCATGCGCTGCTCCAACTCGCGGACGCTGGTGAAATACTCGTCCACCTTTTCGCGGTCGCGCGCACCGAGCGTCGGCTGCATCCGCTTCGACTGCTCGCTCACCGCGTCGAGGATGCTTCGGCCGTCGCGCAAACGCCGTGCCTGTGCCTCCACTTCATCGGGCCGGCCGTCGAGGAACAACCGGCTGAATACGCTCGCCGGATAGAGGTCCGGCGGCACGAGCGCGCCGCTGCGGGTCCACGAAAGCCCGAAGCCCTCCGCCGAAAACGACAGACTCGGAAAGCGCGTCTGCCCGCCGATGCGCTCGGCGGCGAACTGATCCACGGAGACCGTATTGCGAAAGCCTGCGCGCAGTTCCGGATGCGGCGCGCCGGTGAGGAAGCTGTAAATGGAATCGTGCGTCGAGCCGACGTTCGGATGCTGCAAGCCGGAGATCACTGTGAAGTCGTTGCGGAAATCCTTCAGCACTTCCAAATAGGGCGAGAGCGCGTAGTTCTTCCCGGCCTGGGTTGGAAAGAAAGCCGCGGGATGCAATCCCAGCGGCGCGCAGACGCAGACCATTCGTCGGATCGGCGCCGTGCGTCCGGCGGCGAAAGCGCGCGGCTGAAACGATTCAAGCATCGGCAGCGCGAGCGTGACGCCCGCGGCGCGGAGGAAGGTTCGTCGAGTGACGGTGGAAGGGAGTGATGGAGTCATGGAGTGTTGGGGTTGAAGTTTCGTGCGCCTATTTCTCCTGAAAGAGTTTGCTCTGTGTGATCTCGTGGATGAGCGAGCGGAAGCCGTAGTTCTTCGTCTTTATTTTCTGCGCGATGTCGCCGATGGCCGGCGCGTCCGCCGACTCCGGTGAGCCGCCCGTCGCGTAGGTCACGAGCTTGGCCGTGAGCGCGCGGGCGATCTGGTCCTTGTCGGTGAGCAGGAGTTTCTTGAGTTCATCAATGTCGTGGAAGGCACGGCCGTCTGGCAGCACGTCGGCGGGATTCACTTTCGGGCCGTGCCGATAGGACATCTTGCGGCCATCAAGCGTGACGGGCTTGCCGCTGCCCCGGACGCGGTAGTAGTCGCGCCAGCCGCCGATCACATCGAAGCTCTCCAGCGCGAAGCCCGGCGGATCAATCTTCACGTGGCAGCTCGCGCACGTCTCGATCTGGCGGTGCTTGGCCAGTTGCTCGCGAACGGTCGTCGCGCCGCGGATGTCGGGTTCGAGCTGCGCCACGGCCTCGGGCGGCTTAGGCGGCGGCGTGCCGAGGATGCGGTCGAGCACCCACGCGCCGCGCGTCACCGGCGACGTGGTCGTGCCGTTGGCGGTGACCTTGAGCACGCTCGCCATCGTCAGCAGGCCGCCGCGGTGACTGCCGGGCGGCAGCGACACGCGGCGGAACTCCCAGCCATCCACGCCAGGGATGCCGTAGTGTTTTGCGAGCCGGCCGTTGAGCATCGTGAAGTCCGACGCGATGAAGTTCGCAAGGCTCAGGTCGCGCTTCAGCACCTCGGCGAAAAACAATTCCGTCTCGCGCACCATCGAAACTTTCAGCATGTCGTCGAAGTCGGGATAAAGCAGGTGGCCGGGCATCGTGAAATCAATGTCGCGCAGCCCGAGCCATTGACCGGTGAAGTTCTCGGTGAAGGCAGCCGACTTCGGGGAGTTGAGCAGCCGCTCGACCTGCGCGCGCAGCGTGGCCGGTTGCGAGAGCTTCCGTTGTTCGGCGAGCGTGAGCAGTTCCTCATCGGGCATCGAACTCCAGAGAAAATAGGAAAGCCGGCTCGCGAGCGCGAGGTCGTCGAGCTTGGGAGCGGCGACACTCTTGTCGCCGTTCGTCGCACTGACTGACGCGGAGGCGACAGGAGTGTCGCCTTTACGGCCCTCGTTCAGAAATAAAAACTCCGGCGACGCCATGATCGCCATGAGTCCGACGCGCACGGCCTTCTCGAACGAATACTTTTCCGCCAGACGCGCCTCGACGAGCGCGAGGATGGGTTTGATGTCGGTCTCGGTCACGGGTCGTCGAAAGGCGCGGCGGGCGAACTTGAGCAGGATGCTTTTCGCATCCGCCTGCGGACTCTCCGACACGACTTCGACACGGTCGCGCTGGTTGTAGATCGGCGACGATACCTGTTTCAAATCACCGAAGAGCCGGCGATGACTCTCGGGCGGCCAAGTTTCGTTGAGCGGCCCTTCAACCTCCACCCAATCAATCACTAGGCCCGGCTCGGTCCACGCCGCGGCGCCGACCTTGGTGATGTCGCGCGCGCCGGCGAGTCCGTAGGGCAGGATCGAGATCGAAGTCTTCGGCTCCATGCGGTCCACGAATTCGATGAGCTTCGGCTTGTCCGCCGGCGCATCGAAGTAGCCGACGAGATGACCGCGCGGCCCGCCCATGCCTGCGCTGCCGCTCCAGACCTGGAACGTGACCGGCTTCCCCGCGCTCTGCGTGGCCGACGCCGAGATGCGGAAGCGATACCGCCCGCGCTCGCTGGGATAAAATGGTGAGAGCAGAACCTTCTGCCACGCCGACGAGGAGAACATCACCACGCCGCCATCGTCGCGGATGCGAAAAACTTTTTCGCCGGTGCTCCGGAGGTGTTGGGTCTCGGTGAGGCGGATGCGCTTCTGCATCGCCGGCGGCTTGGGACGATTCGCGATGGCTTGGTTGAGCGCAGTGTCAGCCGCCTCCAAATACCGGTCCATCGAAAAGGACGAGATGTGCAGCGCGTCGCCGATGTTGTCGAAACCCTCCGCCGACGAGTCGAGCGGGAGCAGGTCCTTGAGGTTCGCGTCCACGCCGAACAGGTCTCGAACGGTGTTCTCGTATTCCACGCGGTTGAGCCGGCGGATCACCACACGTCCCTCGGTCGCGCGCCGCTTGGCCGCCGCTTGATCGAGCCGCGTAGTGATCAACCGCACGACTGCCTTCGCTTGCGCGGCATCAGGTCGTGACTCCTTCTTCGGCGGCATCTCACCCGATTCGATGCGCGAGGCGATTTCGTGCCAACGGTCGAAATTTTCCCGCTGCGAAAAGTCGGCAGTGAGTTGGTCGAGCCGCAGATCGCCCTTGGACTTCTTCGGCCCGTGGCAATGGATGCAATTCTTCTCGAAGAACGCCGCCACCTGGGAATCCAGTTGCGGCTTCACCTCCGCCGCGCCGAACGACAGCGCGGCCAACCCACAGAACGAACACAGCAACGGAAAGATTTTGTGCGGCGCAATCATGTGAGATGAGAACGGCCAAATCTTACTCCGGTCGGCCGAACTTGCTCAAGCTTCAGACGAGGCGCGAACCCAACGGACTCAAACTTATCTCGCTTCGAGCAGGCCCATGCTCTTCATCCACTCGCCGCAGCGCGCGGGCCAGTCGCTGATGGGGTCTTTGCTCTTCCTCATGCCGAAGCCGTGGCCGCCCTTGGCGCAGATGTGCAACTTGGCGGAGAGGTTGCGCTTCTTGTATTCGAGGTAAAGCATCGCCGCCTCGATGGGGTTCGACTTGTCGTCGTGCGCGACGAGGAAGAACGCGGGCGGCGCATCGGCGGGCACGCTGAAGCCCTCGCGGAATTTCGACTTGTCGTTCGCGTCGAGAAATCCGCCGCCGTAAACGAACACGAGAAAGTCCGGCCCACGCGGATCGTCCAGCTCCGGCTTCTGCGGATAGGTGCGCGGGCTGCGATCCCACGCCGCATGACCGGCGAGATTTCCACCAGCGGAAAAACCGAGCAGGCCCACGCGCTTCGGATCGAGCTTCCACTCCACCGCGTGATGCCGCACGAGGCCCAGCGCGCGTTGTGCATCTTGCACGGGCAACGCGAAGTTCTCCTCCTCATCGCGCGTCGGCGTTCTGTATTTCAGCAACACCGCCGTGACGCCGATCGAGTTGAGCCACTCACACACCTGCGTCCCCTCGAACGACCACGAGAGAAAGATGTAGCCGCCGCCGGGCGCGACGATGACCGACGCGCCGTTCGGCTTCTCCGGGCGGAAGACCGCGATCGTCGGATCGGTGACATCGCTGAGGCGATTGGCGTTCGTGCCGCCGTAGGACTGGATAAGTTTCGCGGTCGCTTCGGACTTCGGCGCCATTGCGCTGGGCGTGCCGCCGGGCCAGAGCTTGAGCGTGAGCGGTTCCGGCGCGGCGAACGATGGGCCGCAGAGGAAAGCCAGCGCGATGAGCGGCGAAATCGTTTTCATCACTTTGCCTTCCGCGTCGTCTTCTTCGGATCGTAGTTCCACCCCGCGGCGCGGATTGCCCGGCGAGCGTCGGGGTTCCAAACGTGCAGCGTGGACTCGTAAAGCCCGAACGCCGTGACGCCGCGCCCACTGTAAGCTTTCGCGAGCGCCTCGACGGACTCCGGCGAAAGGAAGCCGGGACGACGCTTCCAATTCTGCGCCGGATCGACGTCGTCAAAATGATCCGCGCCGGCCATCGCCTTGCCCCTGGTGCCGACGGCGGCGACCGTGGCGTCAATCGTCGGGCGCGGGCCGTTGCCGCTATACCAGTGGGCGTCCACGATGGTGTTGATCAACCCGGCCTCGATGAACTCCTTCCCGCGCAAACCGAACGCCTCGGGGCCGCGGCAGCGCACGGCGATTTCGATGTCGGGGCCGACGGCCTGGCGCAACTCCACGAGGAAGGCGCGAAAGTATTCGGAGAACAGCTCCTGGATTTGCGGATCGGAATACAGATCGAGCGGCTCCATGTCCTTGCCGAACTTTTTCTTGAAGGCATCGGCAACGATCGGCTCGTAGCCGGCGATGGGCGGATGGCGCAGCATGTCGAGCAGGATGCCCTTCGTGCCGGTCGAGGCGATTTGTTTGAGGAAGCTGACGTAGAAAGTGCGCACCTCGGGATACGCGAAACTCAGAACGCGGTTGTAAGGCACGCGCTTGTAGGGCTGGGTCGGGATTCGCTTGCCGGTCTGCGGATCCTTTTTGTAGGCGAGCATCTGCGCGCGAAAGTCCGGATGGTCGTGCCAGAAGTTCGCGTATGGCGGGCGGTTGAAATTGGTGAGGCGCACCATCGCGTGAACGTCCGCGCCGATCTTGCGGCCATACCCGACGGCGACTTTCAGCGGATCGAACCGGCGCGCGAGGCCGAAGTAGTCTTTCCAGCCGGCGAGACAGTGGTTCTTTTCCTTCCACTCCGCTTCGTCCTGATCACTCCAGCGTGGCGCGGCGGCGGG
>DATDFH010000233.1:0-5911 GCA_036522715.1 Verrucomicrobiia bacterium | reverse complement strand
GTGCCGGCGAAGAAGATGCGGTCGGTGCCGGCACGTTGCATCACGCGCGAGTCGGCGGGTGTGATGGTTCCGCCACCACCGCCGAAGAGGCCGATGTTGGCGGCGCCGCGTTTTTTCAGGAGCGCCTTCACCTCGCGGAAGAATTCGACGTGGCCGCCATTGTAGCTGGAGAGGCCAATGGCGCGCACGTCCTCCTGGATGGCGGCGCGGACAATGTCGCGCGCGGAGCGATGGTAGCCGAGATAGACGACCTCGAGGCCGTGGCGGATGAATTCGAGATTGATCGTGTTGATCGCGCTGTCGTGCCCGTCGCATATCGGCACGGCGGTGAGCAGGCGGATGGGCACGGTTGAGCGTGCGCGGCCGGAGTTGGATTTGTGACGCGTCGCTTTCATCCGCAGGACCCGCGCGAAGGTAATTCAAGGCCGGCGCAGCGGCAACGCGTGACCTGCGTTACTCGTCCGCGCCCCAGATCATCACGACGGAGGTGGTGAAACTGCCGCCCATGTTGAAGGTGAGGACGCGCCGGGCCGCTGGGACCTGGAACGCGCCGGCTGTATCGGTGAGTTGCTGAAAGGCCGTCACGACCTGCCGCACTCCGGTCGCGCCGACCGGATGGCCGTCGCCCATGAGGCCGCCGCTGGTGTTGACCGGAAGATTTTGAATGCGGAGCGCGGAGTGGGGAGCGCGGAATTGTTCGCGCACCGGGGGCAGAGCGGTCGCGCCGGATTCGAGCAACGCCGTGCCCTGGCCAGGATCGGCAAAGCCTAGAATCTCGTAAGCGACGATCTCGGAGATGGAGAAGCAGTCATGGACTTCGGCGGCGTGCAGCGCGCTGGGCGTGAGGTTGGCCATCGCGTAAGCCTGTTCGGCGGCGCGACGCGGAATCGGCAAGTCCGGCACGTCCTTGCTCGCCAGTGAAAGATGATCGGTCGTGTGCCCAAACCCAAGCAGGCGCACCCGCGGCGGGCGCGCGAGCTTTGCGGCAAATCGGCCGGAGCACAGCACCGCCGCCGCGGCGCCGTCGGTGATCTGCGAGCAATCGGTGGACTTGAGCGGCGGCGCGATGCGCGGATTTGCCTCCGACTCGGTGCAGAACTGGTCGAGCGCGAGCGTCGAGTCGCGCATCTGCGCCAGCGGGTTGAGCCGGGCGTGTGCATGATTCTTGAACGCGGCGAGTGCGAGTTGGCGGTCGGTCAGGCCGTGGCGTTCGGCGTAAAGCTGCGCCATGCGACCAAAAAGCTTCGGGAACATGAAGTCGCCGAACTGCGCCTTCTCCACCGCGAAGTCGCCCGCGGCACCGAGCACGTCCGCTCCGTCGGCTGGCGACATCGTCTTTTGCTGCTCGGCGCCGACGACGAGCACGACGTCGCGCAAGCCGCCCATGATCTGCTGCGCCGCGTTGAGCACCGCGACGCCGCCCGAGGCACACGCGGCCTCGACATGCCACGTGGGCAAACCACGTAGCCGCTCGTCCACTTCGGTCAGGAACGCACCGAGGTGAAGTTGTCGCGTGAAGAGGCCGCCCGCGAAATTGCCCACCACGCCCGCACTGATGTCCTGCGGCTCGACGCCCGCGCGGGCGATCGCCGCGCGCGCCACTTCGGTGATCGCGTCGCGGAGTCCATTGCCTTCCTTGCGGAAGTTTCGTTTGAAGTCCGTCCGCGCGGCGCCGATGAGATGAACAGTTTCGCCCATAGCTCGAAGTTTTCAGCGCCACGTTACGCCTCGAAGGGAAGGGGGGCAACGAATAGACCAGCGGAAGAACGGAAGGGAAGAAGTGGAGCGAGCGAAGGGATTCGAACCCTCGACATTCACCTTGGCAAGGTGACGCTCTACCAGGCTGAGCTACGCTCGCATCCAGCAGCGCCGAGGAAAATGGCCAACTGCGGCGCTGATTGCAAGTGTGTTTTCGCTCCGTTTGGCATTCGCGGGTTTGTGAGCGCGAAAGTGGGGATTCGGTTTGAAAGAACTCCGTGCCTTCGGCATTGTGTCCGTCGTCAGCCCAGACTGAATCACGAACCAACCTCCTCATGCGCCTCGTCTTCCGACCCGCAATCTTCCTCGCAGCAACGTTCGCGCTGCCCGCCGTCGCCCTCGCGCAAACCAATTTCATCAACTTCGAAGGCAAGCAGACCCGGCCGGTCTGCCTTTCCCCCGACGGCACGCGACTCTTCGCGGTCAACACGCCCGACGCGCGCCTCTCGGTCTTCGACGTGTCGAACCCGTCGAACCCCGTGCTCATCTCTGAGATCCCTGTTGGCATTGAGCCTGGCTCCGTCAACGCGCTCAACAACGACGAGGTGTGGGTCGTCAACGAAGTCTCCGACAGCATCAGCATCGTGTCCGTCTCGCGCGGGTTGGTGACCGACACCTTGCAGGTGAAGGACGAGCCGGCCGACGTGGTGTTCGCCGGCGGCAAGGCGTTCGTCAGCGCCGCACGCAAGAATCAGATCGCGGTGTTCGACGCCACCACGCACGCGCTGCTGACCAACATCGCCGTCTTTGGCGAAAACCCGCGCGCGCTCGCAGTCGGGCCGGCCGGGACGAATGTTTATGCCGCATTCGCGCTCTCGGGCAACCGCACGACGCTTATCCCGGCGAGCAACCCCAACGTCCCCGACCAGCCGCCCGTCACGAACACTAACCTCCCGCCGCCGCCGAACAAGGTTGGCCTGATCGTCGATGCCACCGATCCGAATTGGGCCGCGGACATTCCCTACACGATGCCCGACAACGACGTCGTTGAGATCGGCGTCAACTCGCTCGCTGTCACGCGCTACTATTCGCGCGTCGGCACGGTAAACCTCGGCCTCGCCGTGCGACCGGGTACCGGCGACTTGTTCGTCGCGAACAGCGACGCGATGAATCTCACCAAATTCGAGCCGGTCGTCCGTGGGCGCTTCTACACCAATCGCCTCACGCGCATCGCAGTCGCCACCGGCACGATGACCTACACGAATCTCGAACCGGTCATCTCCACGAACCTCCCGAATCTCACCGCGAAGTCCAACGCGCTCGCGCAGCCGACCTCAATTGTGTTCGACCCAAGCGGCAGCCACCTGTGGCTCGCCGCCTTCGGCACCGACCGCATCGCGAAGGTTGACCCGAACGGCACCGTTCTCGCGCGCATCGAAGTCGGCTCGCCCGCCGCCGCCGGGGCCGGGGCCGATCCGCGGAACAAACGCGGCCCGCGCGGACTCGCATTGCACGCCGCAGCCAACCGCCTCTACGTGCTCAATCGCCTCGCCAACTCGCTCACTGTCGTGGACACGACAGCGAATTCGGTCGTGCGCGAATTGCCCGTCGGCAGTTTCGATCCGACTCCCGCCGTGATCCGGCAGGGGCGCGGCTTCCTTTACGACGCGAAGCTTTCCGGCGCGGGCGTCGTCTCGTGCGCGTCCTGCCACATCGACTCCGAGATGGACATGATCGCATGGAACCTGGGCAACCCCGGCGGCAACATCGACAACATGGTCGCGAAAATCTCCGGCACGCAGATCACGACCAATTTTCCGTTCCACCCGATGAAAGGGCCGATGGTGACGCAGACGCTGCGCGGGTTAAACGGTGTTGACCCGCTCCACTGGCGCGGCGACCGCACGAATTTTCTCCAGTTCAATGGCGCGTTCGACGGCCTGCTCGGCGGGACGACGCTCCCGGCCGCCGACATGCAAGCTTACCGCGACTTCATCAACACGGTGAAGTTTCAGCCCAATCCCAGTCAGAACCTCGACCGCTCGCTGCCGACGAATTTCGCCGGCGGCAATCCTGTGCAGGGCCGTTTCACGTTCACCAACGAGTTCTATCAGCCGGCGCTTCTCCTCAGTTGCAACACCTGCCACCTCGTCCCCAACGGCACCGATCGGGGCATCACTCCGGCGGCAGCATTGCAGGAGTCGCAGTCCTTCAAGGTGCCGCACCTGCGGAACATTTATCAGAAACTCAACTTCAACCGGACGCCCGGTGCCCAGACCGTCGGCGGCTTTGGCTTCATCCACGACGGAACGTTCTCGACCATCTTCGAGTTCCTCTCGCAACCAGTCTTCGCGAACTTCGCCAACGACACCATCCGCAAACAAAATCTCGCCGCCTTCGTGCAGTGCTTCGACACCGGCACCGCGCCCGCCGTCGGCTACACGCTCACGCTCACGTCGAACAACGTCTCGCTCGCCACCAACGTCGCCGACTGGACGACCCTTGAAGGCCAGGCCGCCGTGTCGAACATCGACCTCATCGTCAAGGGCAGCGTCAACGGCCGGCTCACCGGCTTGTTCTATCAACCGGTCGCGACGAACTACCTCAGCGACAAGACCGGCCTCGGCCCCTTCACGCGCGCGCAGCTTCAATCGCTCATCCTCGCCGGCGACACGCTGAGCATCATGGGTGTGCCGCCCGGCACCGGCCGGCGCATGGGCATCGACCGCGACAGCAACGGCACCCTCGACGGCGACGAACCTCCGCCGCGGCTGCAAATCACCCAAGCCGCGCCCGACGCCCTCCTCTCGTGGACGACCAACGACTACGGCTTCGTGCTCGAAGTCACCGACAGCCTGACCCCGCCCTTGTGGAGCACCGTAACGAGCGAGCGCGGCGTGGTCAGTTCCAACGTGGTCGTCACAAACTCGCTTGCGAATTCCTTCCGATACTTCCGCCTGCGCCGACCGTGGTGACGCGAGCGCAGTTTTGGGCGATGGAGGTTAATCCCCGGTTGCCTCGCGCGGCGGTTCATTGTAAACGGGCGGCGAACATTTACCCACGCACGCGCCGCATTGTTGATGAAAACCGCCGCCATCTTCGGAGCCAGCGGGAAGCTTGGTCGTCACGCGTTGCCCGTGCTGGCGCGACGCGGCCTTGCCGTGCGCGCGCTCGTGCATCGCACGCCGGTCGCGGATAAGAACGTCACCTCCATTTCCGGCAGCATCACCGACGCGAAGGCCGTGGACGAAACTGTGCGCGGCGCCGACATCGTCGTGCAACTTGCCACCGCGAAGGAGGACGCGGGCACGTTCTTCGATGTGAGCATTCGCGGCACGTTCAACATCCTCGAAGCCTGCCGGCGCCACGGCGTGCAACAGTTCATCCTCTTCGGCGGCGACGCGGCGCTCGGTATCTGGTTTTATCCGCAGCCCGTTCCCATTGACGAGAGCCACGCGCGCACGGCGTATCCAGGCTACTACGCGTTCTCGAAGGTCATGGAGGAAACGATGGCCGAGCAATACGCCATCCAATACGGCGTGCCCGTGACCTTGCTGCGCTCGTCGTGGGTGTTCGAGCGCGACGATTTGCTCAACCACTTCTCGCTGCTCCGCAACGTGAACCCCGCCGAGCCGGGCCACGGCTTCGGCGAAGTCGGCCCCGACGTGCTTGCGCTCGTGCGCGCGAAACAGGAACGCATCCCCATTCTGACTGACGCGCGAGGCACGTCGTTGCGCCGGCATATCGTCCACGTGGATGACGTGATGCAGGCGTTCGACCGGATGCTCGGCAACCCGTCCGCGCTCGGGCGGACCTTCAACATTGCCGCGCCGGCGGCATTCGATTACCGCGTCGCGGCGGAGTATCTCTCGAAGAAGCTTGGCGTGCCGACGGTGGAGATTCCGTCGCCGAAATATCACCCGTTTGAAATCAACATCACCCGCGCGCGCACCGTGCTCGGCTACGCGCCGGAGAATGATTTTTTCCGCATGGCCGACCGCGCCATCGCGGCGAGACAGGGAAAGGAATGACATGAAAGAGTTCCACCACATCGGCCTGCCGACGGACGAAAGCCATCCCGGCGAATACTACGTGGAAGACACCAAGGTCTGGGTGACCGACCCGCGCAAACACCCGTATCGCGTCGAGTATCTGCGCTTCGAGAAGGACAGCCCGGTGACCGGCCCGGTGCGCGACCTGCCGCACGTGGCCT
>DATDFH010000232.1:0-2587 GCA_036522715.1 Verrucomicrobiia bacterium | reverse complement strand
CCCGCCAGATTCACCGCGCGCACCGATGGCGGGAGGGCATTGAGCCGGAGCAATTCCGCGATCGCCGACGGCACGGTATTGATGAGGGTGACTTCGCTTTTCGCCGGGAGCTTCGGCAGTTCGAGCGCGTTCCGGGCGATGATGACCCTGCCGCCGCTGCTCAACGTCACGAACAGTTCAAACACCGAGAGGTCGAAGCACAATGACGTGGAAAACAGGACGCCCGCCAATTCGGCACGCGTGAATTCCCGTTGCGCCCACGAAATGAAATTCACAACGCTGCGGTGTTCGATGGCCACGCCCTTCGGCACGCCCGTCGAGCCGGACGTGTGGATGATGTAGGCGAGGCTGGATGATTGCGGACCCCGGATCGCGGATCGCGGGTTCTGCAACCCCGGCGTACTGGGGGCTGCGGCAGTCACGTCGCCCAGACGGAGCAGCCGGCAATCGGAATCCTGCAGTTTGAAATCCCCGCCCGTCAGGACAAGCGGCACGCGGGCATTCGCGATCATCAATTGCAGCCGCTCCATCGAATACGCCGGATCGAGCGGCACGTAAGCGCCGCCCGCCTTCAGGACCGCCAGCACGCACGTCACCATGTCCGGCGAGCGCTCCATCGCGATGCCGACCGGCACGTCCGGCCCGACGCCTAGTGCGGGCAGTTGGCGGGCGAGTTCATTCGCGCGATCATTCAACTCACGATAGGTGAGTGATTGTCCGTTGAACTCGACCGCGACCGTTTCCGGTGTGCGCTCGACCTGTTCCTCGAACAGTTGGTGCACGCACTTCGCGCGCGGGTACGCGGCGCGCGTGTCGTTCCACTCGACCAGGATTTGCTTCCTTTCGTCACTCGACAAAAGGGACAGGTCCCCGACGCATCGCTCCGGGGCCGCGACGATTTCCTCCAACAATGTTTCAAAATGCCGCAGCCACCGCTGTATCGTTTGCGGCGAATACAGGCTGGCATGGAAACGGCAGCCGAGACGCAACTCGTCGCCGATTTCGGTGACGTTGAAACTGAGGTCGAAATTGGTGAACGAGTTGCGGCTCGACGTGACTTCTGTGTCGAGACCAAAAAACTTTGGCAGTTCGCGCAGCCGGTCCACATTGAACGTGACCGACACCAGCGGCATCCGGCTCGGATCGCGCAGAGGATTCAACTTTTGAATGAGGCTGCCAAACGTGCAGTGCTGGTGCTCGTGGGCCTCAAGAAAAGTTTCCTTCACCGCCGCTAGAAATTTGGCGAAGGCCAAGTCGTCTGCGATGCGCCCGCATACCGGCAGGAAGTTGATGCAGTGGCCGATGAGCGTGTCGCCCCCGACCATGGCACTGTCTGAGGTTGGAATGCCGACGACGATATCGGCCTGATGGGTGAGCTTGTGCAACAGGAGGTAATAGGCCGCGAGGAGCGTGGTGAAGAGCGTGCAGTTTTGTTGCGCGCTCAACTGCTTCAGGCGTCCGGTGAGTTGCGGGTGGATCAAACTGCACTCGCGCGCGCCGTTGAACGTCCACGTTGACGGACGCGGTTGGTCGGTCGGCAGTTCCAGCACCGGTGCGCCGTCGGCAAACTGTTTCAGCCAGTATGCTTCGGCTGCCGCGCGTTCGGGACTGGCGTCGCGGCACGCTTGTTCGCGGGCGAACTCGCTCAGTTGCAGCGGCGCGGCGAACTCTCCATTCGCGCCGCCGCCTTCAGCGGAATAGAGCCTGGCGAGATCGTTCAACAACACGCCCCACGAACGGCCGTCGCAGACGACGTGGTGAATCGTCAGAAGCAAAACGTGATGTTCCGTCGTCAGCTGCACGAGCTGCGCGCGCACTAGCGGGCCATTGACAAGATCGAAGGGCCGGCTGGCTTCGCCCGCATCCAGCGCGTCCAATCGGGCCTCGCGCTGCGCTGCATCCACCGTCGACAAGTCGATGAGCGCAACGTCGGGCTTCAGTCGTGCGTGCACGAGTTGCTCATCGCCAGGCGGTGAGATCGTCGTGCGCAACGCCTCATGCCGGTCCACGAGCTGTTGCAACGCGGTGAGGAGCGCCTTTGCCCGAAGCGGCCCGCGGAAATGCAGCAACCGCGTTTCGTTGTACGCGCACGACGCGCCATCGCTCATCTGTGAAGCAAACCAGATTTCCTTTTGCGCGTCGGTCAACGGGACGCGCGCCTCCCTGTCGCGTCGGTCTGCGACCTCCGGGCTTTCATCCACGCGCGAATGACGACGGTCGCACACCGCCGCTTCCGAGGCTCGAGCTTCGGATTGACCTGGTGGCAGCGTGGAGTCAAGTTGCGCGGCCAAAGCCTCGACCGTGGAAAGCTCCTGCATCAACTGCCGGAACGCGACCTTCGTGTTGAATCGCTTTTCAATCGCCAAACTCGCCTGGGTGAAAAACAGCGAATCGAAACCCATCTCAACGAACGTCGTGCTGCCATTCACGCCGGCGAGATCGCGTCCGGATAATTCGCCGAGCAGCGCTTTCAACTCGGCGGCGAGGCGGTCCTTGCGCGTGCGCGGAGCACGGCTCCCGCCATCCGCGGCAGGTTCAACAGCAATTGGCGCTTGAGAGATTTGCACCGCCTCTCCTGATCCGGAAG
>DATDFH010000231.1:0-6611 GCA_036522715.1 Verrucomicrobiia bacterium | reverse complement strand
GGCTTGGCTTCGCCGCGGCGCCGGCACTGGCGCAACCGGCCAACGACAACTTCGCCAACGCGACCTCCATCGCCGGCATTGCGGGAAGCACCAGCGGCACGTCCGCGTCTGCCACCAAGGAATCCGGCGAGCCACTCCACGCCGGTGATGCGGGTGGCGGCTCGGTGTGGTTTTACTGGACTGCGCCGGTCAACGGGCACGTGACTTTCACCACCGCCGGGAGCGGCTTCGACACGCTGCTGGCGGTTTACACGGGGAGCGCGGTGAATTCGCTGACGCCCATCGCGGCCGACGACGACTCCGGACCCGGTTCGACGAGCAGCCTGACCTTCTCCGCCGTGGCGGGGACGATCTATCGAATCGCCATCGATGGCTTTGGCGGCGCGCGCGGGAATTATTCCCTGAGCTGGGGCAGCGCGGGATCGGCGGGCGTCTTCGGCTTTACAACAACCGCGTATTTCGCGAGCGAGCGCGAAGGGTCCTCGCCGGTCTTTACGTCGATGGACCGCAGCTTCAACGCGGCACGTATCACCATCACCCGGAGCGGCGGCGAAGTCGGCAAGGTGGACGTGCGATTCCGGATCACCGACGGGACGGCCCCCAGCCCGGGCAGCTACACTCCGCCCGCCTCCGCGACCGTGGTGGCGACGACCAATGCAACCGCAACGGCGATCTCCACCGCCGGCGTCATCACCGCGATCACGGTCAACAACGCGGGATTCGGATATTTTTACACGGCTCCGGTGGTGACCATCATCGACCCGACGGGTACAAATGCGATGGCGGTCGCGAACATTCTGAACGGCCGGATCACCAGCATCAACGTGGTCACTGGCGGCACCAACTACTCGGCCAATCCCACCGTGAGCATCGCCGCGCCGCCCAACAGCTACGATGACACGGTGACTTTCTTCCACTTGCAGAACAGCCGGAGCTTTTTTATCACGCCGCGGCTCAACGCGAACACGAACGTGCCGGTCATTGCGACGGTCAACCTCGCCATCCTCAGCGCGACCCTGGCGTCCGGAGAATCGTCCCAGATCTTGGCACCCAGCGTGAGAAGCACGGATGTCCTCCCGGCGGGTGTGGCGGCGGCCCCGAGCGTTCTCCAGATCATGGACTCCACCATTGGCATCAATTTCGAGCGGGTGCGCTTTCGGACCGGTGAAGGCATCGGCACAGCCACCATCCGGGTGTTGCGTGGGGCAGGTGTGGCGAACGACACCACCACCCGCTATCAGATCAACGGAACGGGATTCGGCGTGACCGTAGCTGCTCCGAACAACAGCATATTCCCGCTGGACGCCGGTTCCGATTACGCTACGCCGGGCAGCGACTTCACCGCAGTTTCCGGAATAATCACCTGGGCTTCCGGGGTCAATCTTTTCGATATCGCGATCCCTATCCTCGACGACAACGCCGTCGAGTTTAACGAGGATTTCGTGGTGCAGCTTTTTAACGCCTCCGGCGACAGCGCGCCGGCCCCGCTGGGAGCGAGCGTCAACGCCTTCATCACGATCGTGACCGAGGATCGCGCCGCCCAGGAGCAGCCTGCCGGCTCGGTGGATCCGGCCTGGAACCGCGATTATTTCGACGACACGATTCCGCCCCGCAATCCCACGCCGGGTGCCAACAACATCGTCCAGGCCGTGGCCGTGCAGTCCAACAGCCGCACGGTGCTGGGTGGCGACTTCACCGCGATCAACACGCTGTCGCGCAACCGCATCGCCCGCTTGAACACCGATGGATCGGTGGACACGAATTTCACGATCGGCACCGGCTTCAACGCCACCGTCAATGCCCTGCTCATCCAGAGCAACCAGCAGATCGTCGTTGGGGGCAACTTCTCCTCGTACAACGGCGTGCTGCGCGGGGGCATCGCGCGGCTCAACAGCACGGGCGCGCTGGACGGCGGGTTCAATCCCGGCAACGGCGCCAATGGCGCGGTGCGCGCCGTGGCCATCCACACCAACGGCCCGAATCTGGGCAAGATCGTCGTTGTGGGCGACTTCACGCAGTTCTCCGGGTCGGGCGTCGGCCGCATCATCCGCCTCAATCCTGACGGCTCGCTTGACCCGCAGTTCACGCCCGACACGGGTGGCGCCAACGGACCGGTCTATGCAGTCGTCATCCAGCCCAGCGGCCAGATGCTCATCGGCGGCGCATTCACCGCGTTTGGCCCCTACGCCGCCAACCGCATTGCGCGCCTCAACGCGGACGGCACCTTCGACAAGAATTTCAATCCTGGCGCTGGCGCGGACGACATTGTGTATGCCGTGGCACTCGACCCGGCCAACAGTTCGCGGTACCTCGTCGGCGGCGCCTTCGGTTCCATGGACCTGCGCGGCCGAAACCACATCGCCCGGCTCAATGCCGACGGCTCGCTCGACGCGAGCTTCGATCCGGGCGTGGGCGCTGACGACACCGTGTTCGCCATCACCGGTACGACCAACTCGGCGGTGTTCATCGGCGGCCTCTTCACGTCTTTCAACTCCACGCGGCGGGTGGGCATCGCGCGATTGCTGGCCGATGGCACGCTGGACACGGGCTTCCTGGACCCGGCGTACAATCAATTTGCCGGCATTCCCACCACCTTCAGTCCGCTGGTCGAGCCGAAGAACTTCGTGCGCTCCATCGCAGTGCAAAGTGACGGGGACGTGATCGTTGGCGGTTCGTTCAAACATGTGGGCGGCGGTGGGCGCAACACGGCCGCCAGCGGCCAGGCCAGCCCGTGGGGTTCGGGCGTGACGACGCCGTCGTGGATTGCGCGCGACGACATCCGCAACCGGTTCAACATCGCACGCCTCATCGGCGACTCGACCCCGGGTCCGGGCAACATCACCTTCACCCAGGACAACTACAGTGTGGATGAATACGCGGGTTCGGTTTTCATCACGTTGAGCCGCACGCACGGGTCGTTGGGCGCAGTCGGTGCGTTGATCGCGACCGGGGACCGGCCGGCGGGTCCGGGCGCCGCCACGGTGAGGTCGGATTACCTCGACAATACGAAAACCGTCGTGTGGCCCTCCACCCATGGATCGGTTTCCAACACGCGCATGTTCAGCGACGCAAACTCGGGCGCCAACAACAACACCCAGACCGGCCAGGACGACTTTTCGATCACGATCTTCGATGACGGACTGGTCGAAGGCAACGAGACGCTCAACCTGGGCCTCGACCTCCCCGCCTCGCAGATGACGCTGGGTGGGGAAAACATTCCGCTGGGCGTCGCGCTCGGTTCCTCTTCCGCCACGCTGACGATTGTGGAGGACGACGTGCCGCCGGCGATCATCGGCTTCGGCACCAATTCCTTCACGGTGGACGAGGGCGCGGGAGTGGCGACCATCAACGTCACGCGCAGCGGCAACACGCAGGGCACGGTGTCGGTCGATTTCTTCACGCTCGACGGCACCAACAACCCGGCCATCGACACGCAGGATTATTTTGGGCAGTCGGGCACGCTGACCTTCGTGCCCGGCCAGACCAATGCCACGTTCTCGATCCCGATCATCGACGACACCAGCGCCGAGACGGATGAAACGATCCGGCTGGTGCTCACCAACCTTACCATTGGCGCGTCGTTCTCCTCTGGCGGCAACGCGGCGACGCTGACGATCTTCGACAACGACTTCGCCAGCGGCACGCTTCGTTTCAGCGCCAGCAGCTACTCGGTCAACGAAGCCCAGGGCCTGCTCACCGTCACCGTCCAGCGCACCGGCGGCAACCTCGGCGCCGTCGCCGTCGATTTCGCCACGGTCGATGGCAGCGCGGTGTCCACCGGCCCCAACCCGGACTTTGCCGGCGTCTCGGGCACGTTGACTTGGGCCAGCGGCGACACGATGCCCAAGACCTACACCGTGCCGGTGGCGCTCGACGGCAAGGTGGAAGGAACGGAGACCTTCACCAACCGCCTGTTCAACGCCCGGGTCCTGTCCAGCGGGTCCAATGTCCCCATCGCCCTCGGCACAAATTCAGTGAATCTGCTCGACGCCGACGCCTACGGCTCGCTCCAGTTCGCCGCCTCGAGCTACTCGGTCAGCGAGAACGGCGGTGCCGCCATCATCACCGTCTCTCGCGCGGGCGGCAGTTCCGAGACGGTTTCGGTGAACTTCGCCGCCACGCCGGGAACAGCGAGCAACAGTGTCGATTTCGTCGCCACCAATGGCACGCTGGTCCTTGGCCCCGGCATCACCAGCGCCAATTTCCCGGTGCAGATTCTCGACAACCCGGCTCAAAACACGAACATCGCCGGCTCGTTCAATCGCACCGTGCTGCTGGTGTTGAGCAATCAGGTGCCCGGCACGCTCGGCGCGCCACCTACCGCCGTCCTCAACATCATCGACGACGAACACGTCAACGAACCGGCCGGCTCGGTGGACACGACCTACAACGCGAGCGCCGGCGCCAACGGCTTCCTGTACGCACTGGCCTTGCAGCCCGACGGCCGGCTGCTCATCGGTGGCGACTTCACCACGTTCAACGGCTTGCCGCGCCACCGCCTCGCCCGGCTGGATGCCAACGGGCAGCTTGATTCGGTGTTCGATCCTGGCACGGGCGCGAGCGATCCGGTCCGCGGGTTGGCCTTGCAAGCCGACGGCCGCGTCATCGTGGGGGGGCCGTTTACCAACCTCGGCGGGTTTGCCCGGCGCGGCATCGGCCGACTCAATGTCGACGGGACCGTGGACGAAACGTTTGACCCCGGCGCCGGCGCCGACAACCCCGTCGCGGCAATGGCGATCCACCAAGACGCAGCCAATTCCGGAAAGATCATCGTTGTCGGCGAGTTCGCCACGTTCAACGGCGTCAACCGTCCGTATGTTACGCGCCTCAATCCCGACGGTATGGTGGACGGTTCATTTGCGACGGGCCTCGGGCCGAACGGGCCGGTGACCGCGACGGTGATCCAGAGCGACGGCAGGGTGCTCATCGGCGGCGATTTCACCGAGGTCAACGGGGTTCCCTCCCATCGCCTCGCCCGGCTCAACGCCAACGGTTCGCTCGACACCAATTTCACCGCGAGCCTGGGCAGCGGCTTCGACAACTCGGTTCGCGCCATCGCGATCCAGAGTGATGGCAAGATTCTCGTGGGCGGCCTGTTCACCAATTACAACGGTGCGGCGGTCAACCGGCTCGCACGCCTGAACACCGACGGCACCTCCGACGCGCGCTTCCTGCCCAACGCCAGTTCTTTGCTCGGCGGCGACAATTCCGTCCTTGGCCTCGCCCTGCAACCGGACGGCAAGATCATCGTCGTCGGTGATTTCACCGTGTTCAGCGGCGTGAGCCGCAGCCGGATCACGCGGCTGCGCAATGACGGTTCAGTGGATCCGACCATTAACTTCGGGTCAGGTGCCAACAGCTTCATTACGACCGCCACCGTGCAGCTCAACGACGGCAAGATCATCGTCGGCGGCGGGTTCACCAACTTCGACGGCCTGGCGCGCAATTATCTGGCGCGTCTGCACGGCGGGGTCATCGCGGGTCCCGGCCGGTTCGAGTTCACCTCCGCCGCCTACGCTTCCCCCGAGAACGTCACCAACGTCGTCATCACCGTTCGCCGCCGCGGGGGAACGACCGGCGCGGTGGGAGTCACCGCGGCCACCGTGGACGGCACGGCGGTATCCGGTCCGCCCAATCCGGACTACCTCGCCACCAATGCGCTGCTCAATTTCGCGGAAGGCGAGACGTTTGCCGTTTTCAGCGTGCTGTTGGTCAACGACACGCTTGCCGAGGGCAATGAATCGTTGGGCCTGGTTCTCTCCAATCCCACCAGCGGGGCGGCGCTTGGCAACCAGCCGGTGAGCACGCTCACCATCGTGGATGACGACAGTGTCGCCGCGTTCTCCGCCGCGAGCTACAGCGTCAATGAAAACGTCCCCAGCGGCGTCGCCCAGGTGACTGTCGTCCGCAGCGGCGGCACCAACAGCACCTTCTCCATCGATTTGGTGACGACGAACGGTTCGGCCACCGCCGGGGCTGATTACGGCGGCGTCTCCACCACGCTCACCTTCCTGCCGGGGCAGTTGAGCAAGACCGTCAACATACCGATTTTCGACGACGCGCTCGGCGAGGGCGACGAAACGTTCGTCGTGCAGTTGCTCAACCCGGTTGGCCCGGTCAGCGTGGGCGCGCCCGGCGCCGCCACGGTCACGATTGTGGAGAATGACCTCTATGCGGGCACCCTCAACCTGACCCAGTCCGCCTTCGTGGTGGAGGAAAACGGCGGGAGCTTCCCGGTCACGGTCATGCGCACCAACGGCGCCTCCGGTCCGGTGACCGTCAGCTTCGCGACCGTCAGCGGCTCCGCGGTGGCGGGTCTGGATTTTGTTCCCATCAGCGGCACGCTCTTCTTCTCGAGCGGCGAGACGGTCAAGAGCTTCTCGGTGCAGGTTTTGCCCGACGGCGTCTTTGATCCGTTGGAAACCTTCAACATCGTCCTCTCGAATCCGACCGGCGGGGCCACCATCGGCGTTTCCAATGCGAGCGTGCTGATCAACGACAACGATCCGGCCGATTCGGCTTTCCGGATTTCCCGGCAGAACACCAATGCAATCACCATCACCGACGTCGGGCCTGCCGTCCCGTACCCGTCCACGATCACGGTGTCGAAC
>DATDFH010000230.1:0-9687 GCA_036522715.1 Verrucomicrobiia bacterium | reverse complement strand
GACTTCGATGCCCCCGGGTCCGATTTCCTTTCCCGGCTTCTTCACGTCGCCGCGCGCGAGGACGTGGATGACGCGCGGCTTGCCACCATCGGAACCGGTGCCACGGAATGAGCCGGTACCGGTATGCACCCCGCCGGCATAGACCACGTTTGGCGCCGGCAGCTTCTTCAAGCTCGCATTGACGCGTTGAAGTTCCTCCTTCGCGCCCGCGAGCTTCGCCTTGGTCGCTTCGTCGGCGAAACTCGACAACAGCCCGTCGCGCTCCGTGAGCAGCTTTTCCCTTTCGTCCGCTGAATGCGCTTCAGGCGCGAGGCCGTCGGTGAGATTGGCTTTGCGCCACCGCGGCGGTGCCTCAATGGAATCGAGCGCGGTGACGCCGCGGCCCAGCGCGACGTTCGTGCCGCTGGCATCGAAGACCTGCAACTCCGCCAGCGCGAAGATGAAATCGTTCTTGCGCGGCGCGAGTTTCACCGCCGTGACGCGCACGTAACGGCCCGCGATGCCATCGTCCTTCGCGCCGCCTGTTGCGAACGGCCGCAGGCCCGGGTTCGGAAAGTCGTTCATGAATGTCGCGTCGTGCCGCTTCCACAGCAACGTCACGCCGGCCCTGAACTCCGGATCGTCGCTCGCCTCGACCTTGAAGCGCGCCGGGAAACCAAAACCCGCGCCGATGGCGTTGAAGTCGTCGTAGCACGGCAGCAACGTCACGTGGTCGATGCCCACGCGCCGCCCGAGATCCACCTGCACCCATTTCTCCGTGGTCTGCGCGCTCGCGACCTCGCTGTGATAGCCGAAGTCAGGACTCGTATTGCCCTGTTTCCGGGCGGCGTCGGCGGAGGCGCCATCGATGCGCCGGTTTAACGCGGCCAACTGCTCGCCGGCCTTCAGTTTCAACGGCTGCTCAAGCGCGGCGATAGCATTCGTCAACTCGCGTTGCGTCTGCTGCAACTCGCGGAACTGCGCGTTCAACCTGTCGTCGGTGAAGTATTTCAACTCCGTGCGGTCCAGCGCCGCGAACACCGCCTGCAGGCTGTAATAATCCTCCTGCGTGATCGGATCGAACTTGTGGTTGTGGCACTGCGCGCAATGCACCGTGAGCGAGCAGAACGTGTTGATCGTGTTCGCCACCATGTCGTCCCTGTCCAGGTGCCGCGCGATCTGCCCGTCGATCTTTGTCTCCGGCACTTCCTGGTGGCCGATGTAATCCCACGGCCCGGCTGCGATGAACCCCAGCGCCTCGATCCCGTCGCGCGTGCCGGGGAACAGCGCGTCGCCGGCGATCTGTTCCTGCACGAAGCGGCCGTAAGGCTTGTCCTCGTTGAAGGCGCGGATGACGTAATCGCGATACGGCCACGCGTTCGGACGCAGCTTGTCCTTGTCGTAACCGTGCGTCTCGCCGTAATGCACGACATCGAGCCAATGCCGCGCCCAGCGCTCGCCATAGCGCGGCGACGCGAGCAGGCGGTCCACCAACGACTCCAATGCGGAAAGCGGAACGCGGAATGCGGAGTCCGACGTGGCGCCCTTCGTCTTCATTCCGAATTCCGCACTCCGCACTCCTTGACGAACGCTTCCACTTCCTCCGGCGTCGGCGGCAGGCCGATGACGTCGAAGTAAAGCCGGCGAATGAGCGTGCGAGCATCGGCTTCGGGCGACTGCGGCAATCCTTTCTCCGCAAGCTTCGTGACGATGAACGCGTCAATCGGGTTCTGAACCCTGAATCGCGAATCTTCAACCCTCGGAACCTCCGATCGGACGATTGGTTTCAGCGACCACCACTGCGGCTCTGGCGTTGAGTTGGCGCCAGCTTCCGCAGGGACATTCGATCCCAGCAGCAGGGCAAGGAACGCAGCCTGAAATGATCTTCGCGGGCGCACAGAGGTCGATGAACTGACGCGAGGCTATCCGCCGGCAATTCATTCGGCAATTCTCGCATGGGGCAGGGGAGGGGGTAGGGCGCGTCACTCCGTGCGCGCCGTCGTCCTTCCATCGAGAAACGGCGCGCACGGAGTGACGCGCCCCACCTTTAGGGACAGCCGGCGCTTTTTCGTTCTATGAAGCGAGTCTCCTCACGTCGGCTGCCACTTCACTTTGGAAAACGAACAGCGGCACCCTTTCGGGTGCCGCTGTCGTGCAGCCGACGGAGCAAACAAGGAAACTCCGTCAAACTCGTTCAGGCGGGCGTCGTGACCGGCTTGGTTTCGACCTTCTTCTCGGTGCGGCCGTTGCCCACGATCTTGCGGGCGGCCTTGTATTCGCCAAAAAACTTCGGCTGCGCCGCGTTCAGCTTCACCACCAGCTTGTCGAGCTGGCCGGTGAGCAGCGCGTTCGCCTGACGGAACAACTTCGGCAGCCGCTTCGTCGCCGCGCTGGACGTGGCGATCTTCTCGCGGGGCTTGGACTTGATGCCGTCGAAATTCTCGATGCGCTTCTTGAGCGACGTGAGATCGCCGGGCGTCACCTGATAATCTTTCAACTCGTCGGCGTTGTCGTTGGCCGACTTGAGGATGTCGCGGCAACGCGCCACGATGGCCGTCTTGCTGCCCTTGGTGATGTCCGTGCGCGAATAGTCGTTGCGCAGCGCCAGCGAATCATCACCGGCATCCACGGCGCAGGCGTGGACACACGCGGCGATGGCGTGGGACTCGTCGGCGAGCACGCGCAGGGCGCGATTGGCGTCCGCCGCAGGGCCTTTGCGGCCGGACTGCAATTCGCCCGCCTCAACGATCTGATCGATCACATCCTGAAGGTCATTGACCGCGCGCACGAAGGCGGGCGAGTCCTTGTAGAGGGCTTGCGTGTCCGGCCCGGAGAGGAAAAGGGACACCGTGTTTAACATGTTGAGTCTCTGTGTGAGCTTCGCGTTCACTTGCTGGCCTTTTGTTAAGGTTCTGGTTTAGTTTTTCAGACGAGGTCCCTTGTAGCGACCGGCGTGCCAGCGTCTTTCCGAGGAGGCAAATCTGCCGCGCAACTCCATGGCATTACGGCAAATCCGTTTTGGGCTGCTACGGCATGCGTGGCTGCGTCGTTGAGCGGCCCGGCCGCCGGCTGTCCAGCTTCGAGAAAACCTGTCGTCTCAGGATGGAACATTTTCCAGGCGACGAAGACCAGGAGCGGCCGTCGGATCAACACGGATGGACGCGGACGTTCACACAGGAGGTAACAGAGGGAACGAAGCACGATGGACACGAATTACGCGAATGAACGCAAATTTTTCGTGCGTATTCTCTCGAGCCCCATTCGTGCCGATTCGTGGAATTCGTGTCGAGCCGCTTTTCCGCATCTTTTTCCTCTCGCCTCCGGCGCCGAAGATTGCCATTCTCCCTATGTCCCGGGAAGGCACAGCGACGGATGAACACCAAGTATCCAACGCAGAAACCGCAGGGCTTGACACTCAATGAAGCGATCATTGGGCGCCAGCGCGCCATTTCCCTCTCCGCCTCGGATGGGGAGAAGGTGGTCGGAGGACGGATGAGGTGTCTGCGGGAGAGGGTTGGGGCGAGGTTTCGAATTCAGACGGCCCACGGAGACGTCCTCGCCAACGCCAGCATGTCCTCCAACCAATTCGGCGAAGCCGAGATTCGCAAATCCATCATCGAAGCCGACCTCGTGGACTGCACGCAAGAATTTCTCACTGAATGAGCCTATGGCTTACCCGTTCAACTTCGGCGCGTCTCATCCGCAAATCTACGCAGCTCCCAAGAGAAGTGTTTTCATCAGTTACCACCACGAGGGCGACCAGCAATACTACGACGCATTCACCAGAGCGTTTGACGACGCGTACGACATCCTTTTTGATAACTCGATAGAGCGCCGCATCGACAGCGACAATGTCAATTACGTGCTTCAGCGAATTCGTGACTCCTTCATTTCGGGATCGTCATGCACGATTGTCATGTGCGGCCTGGAAACCCCGTGGCGAAAATACGTGGACTGGGAAATTAAGGCGACACTGGACATGGAACATGGACTGATTGGAGTAAACCTTCCCACCAACGGCGCCAACGCATCTGGGAATGTAACTGTCCCAGACCGGCTTCACGATAACATTCAGTCAGGTTACGCAGTGTGGACGAATTGGAGTGCATTCACCGGAAACCCTGCGAACGTAAAGTCGATGATTGAACAAGCTGTCGCCCGACCCGCCAAGTCGATAGCCGCCAGCAGACCAATGATGGCGCGCAACGGAACACCTCCGTGGAAGACAACAAATTATTAGGAGACGTACCATGACCTTCCAAAAATTCCTAGAAAACTGGGACATGACAGAACTCGAACTCGACATCAATTTCCTGAAAATGAGATGGGTGCCCCAAACCGCCGATCAGAACGCTGCTTGGGAGCTGTATGTGGAACTCCTCACGCGAGTCACGACGCAGGCGCTGCCGTCGGAACACGGTGACGAGAAGACCGCGCTGGAGAGCATTTACTCTCTGTTCCCGACGACTCGTGAGATCATTAAGAAGCACGGCAAGGAATGCATCAATTTCGCCAAGATTGCGATCCCAGTTCTTAATCAAATTGTCCGCCCATTTACTGCAAAGTGGCACGGACGATCGCTGACGGAGGCATTTGAGGAGCCTAATCGGAGGCAAGAATTCCGGCAGGACCTTGCCCACTTGCAGGACAAGCTCACCAAGTATGCTCGACTCCTCGCAGGTATGGCACGCGTCGAGGACATCACTTCACTTGAAGCGAAAAACGTATCGTAGTGAACTTTGTTCCGAGTTTACCAGTCTCGCATAGCCCGGTACACGACATGAGTTATGGCCTTCGATGCATTCATTTCCTACAGCCGCGCGGCGGATGGAAAGTTGGCACCTGAGATCCAGCGCGCTCTCGGTCAACTAGCCAAGCCGTTCTGGAAGCGGCGGGCTTTGCGAGTGTTTCGAGACGAGACCACGCTTGATCTGACACCGGAATTGTGGCCCGGGATTCGGGCAGCGCTGGACGCATCCGGGTATTTTATTCTGCTCGCGTCGCCAGAGGCAGCCAAATCTCCATGGGTGCGTTTGGAAATTGACCACTGGTTACGCTGCAAACGTGCAGACACGCTGCTGCTGGCCCTAACCCGTGGGACGATCGTTTGGGACGCCGCCACCAAGGATTTCGACTGGAAGGGTACCACGGCGTTGCCGGAGAGTTTGCGCGATGTTTTCCATTCCGCGCCGCACTATGTTGATTTTGCCTGGGCCGAACGGGAGGAGCAGGTCACTTTACGTGATCCCCGTTTTCACAGCGCGAGCGCCCGAATGGCCGCGCGGATTCATGGAATTCCCTTGGATGAGTTCGTGGGAGCCGATAAACGAGAACACCAACGGACCTGGATGGCAATCTGGACGGCGCTCAGCGTGATGGCTTTCTTGGCCGTCGCCTCGATCATCTTCGGAATTTTATCCGAACATCAACGCATCCGCGCCGAATCTCAAAAGCTCGCGGCACAGTCCGAACTGCTTCGGCGCGCTGAGCCGGGCCGCCTTGCAGAGGCTGTTGCGCTGGCGCGCGCGTCGGTCCTCACGAATCCGACACCTGAAGGTTTGGAAGCGCTCTGGAACGGGCTGCAATCCTTACCACAAGCCGTGGCGGCGATTGCGCTACCCGCGAATGCCAAGGTGCTCACCTTCGATCGGGAAAGCCGAAATGCCGCACTTGGTTGCGAAGATGGCTCATTGCTCCTCCTGTCGGGTCCGGCGTGGAATCACCAGCAAATCCGCTCACTCGACAAAGCGGTTGTATCAATACTTTTCGACGGGAAAGGGGGCCGCTTGTTTGCCGGCACCGAGCAAGGTCTCCATGTGCTTCGGCTACCGTCGCTCGAGTCAGAATGGTCGCACCTTGCATTGACCCGACCGCAGCCGCTTGCGGTTGTCGATGATGGTCGAACGCTTGTATATATCGAAGGAAAAGCAAGTCGGTTCATGGATATCATGGCGCAGAAGGAGATCCGGACCTTTAGCGTGCCTGAACACCATCACTTTTTGAGCACTGCTGACGATGAAAAGCTCGCCCTGCTCAAATATCGCGAAGGAAGTTCAGACGGCTGTGGACTATGGAATCTCCAGTCAAGAGAGAGGATCTGGCAAGATGACAGCGTACTGCGAGACGTGCTACAGTTAGCTATTGTCAGCTCGTCTGGTCGTTGGCTGGGGCTCGCGCGTAGTTTGTCGACGGGGCCAAATAATCTCATGGTAATTGACCGGCAAGCGCGGCAAGAAACGCCGGCAGTGCAGCTCGAACATCGCCAAGGTGTGCGAACGGCGGAGTTCACGCCGGACGAGCAGGGAATCGTGACCGGCTCTTCCGATGGCACTTGTCGTTTGTGGTCGCTGGACGGTAAGGAGCAATGGCGTGTTGATTTGCAAGTTGGGGTTCATTCGCTAAAGATCGCGGAAAGCAGCACCATTTTAGTTGTGGCGACTGATGATGGGGTGCTTCGATCATTCGATCGGCAGAGCGGTCGCGAATGGGTCCGCATCAACGTCGGTTCTGTACCAGAGTGTTGGGCCGTATCACCTGATGGGCGTTGGCTGCTCGTTGCCGATGCCTCGCATCAAGTGAAAATCTGGGAACTGACGAGCGGATCAATCGTCGGGAGATACGTATATCCGGAACAAGGAAGCATCGTCGCGCGAGCCGCGACACCAGATGGCCGGCTCATGGCCGTACAGTTCAAGCCCGTTTCGCACGCACGCGATTCAGACGACATCCAGTTTCTAGAAACACAGAATATGTCGCTGCGAAGCGTGAAATTAGTTCCTGAACTACCGTGGGTTTTTGGCGCGGCCTTTGATCGCGGCGGTGCTTGGTTCGCCACTTTATCCCATACCTATATCCGCAGCGAAGAGACGTTACAGTTGTGGGATGTGAAGACGGGTGAGATAATGAACTCGCTTCCGGCCAAGGGCGGAAGAGCGAACCTTCAAGTCAGCGGCGACGGCAATTGGGTGGCGGCAACGTGGATGAACTCCCTATCCGGCTCGGAAGTTGAGAAAGTCCTGCTGTGGGACCGCGGATCAAATCGCGTGGCTGTCGCCCGCGATGGAACATGGATGGGTGGCTTCTTGGGACAGGCCTCGTGTATGAGCGTATTGCGTACGGATGGACAACCAGATGTTATCGATCCTCGAAGAATCACAGGTTGGCAGAGCATCCGTGCCGTGGAACCAACGACCCGGCAGAAGGTAATTGTACAGGGCGATCGTTCCAAATATCTCAATCCACCCCCAATCGACACTTTGGCCAGGGCATGCTGGGGACAGTGGCAGCCAGAGAAGGGCATAAGCGAAGTCTCCTGCTATGATGGCACCGGCAACCTAGAAAAATGGCGATGGCAGGTTCGTGGGATGGTCGATCTGGCTTGGTTCATCAAAGATCGTTGGCTGGTCTTCGGATCGATGCGTGGTTTCGATGCGACTGTAAGTGTATGGGATGCGCAAACTCAGAAGACCGTCTTGCTGTCAGGGCAGGCATCGGTGGCACAAATTGACAATTCAGCGGCCACGGTCACGACGGTCGGCACTGATGCACAAAGCCACTTGTTCGCGCTTACCGCTATCGACCGGTTACCGGAGTCTCGGCTCGTAATTCAGGCGTTGCAGAATCCGTCTCCGAAGCCGCGCGACATGCACCCTGCTTCCACCGAGAGATCAACAAAACCGGTGTGGTCGGAAGATGCTCGTACTGTCGCATCCGTGAAAGGAACGCGGCTAATTGTGAATTGTCTTACGGCATCGGGTTCCTTCACCCAGCTCCTCAATCTACAGGCTGACTACAAACCACTCGGCATCTCTTCCTCCGGGCGCTACTTCATCGCCGAAAGCTCCACCGAACTGACCGTTTACGATCTACGTTGCGGTCGTCTCTTGATTTCCATCCCGAGAGCGCGTAAACCCTTTGAGCATTGGGAGGAAAATCCTACCGAGTTCAGTTTCGCCGAGGCACAGGCGCTGCTTGCCGTCACCGTATCAGAGCGGCAAGTGCGCATTTGGAACATTGCCAAACGGGAGGAATTGGTGCGCCTGTCGCCTGAGCGGCCCGTGCGCAAGCTTTGGTTTTCAGAAGCAGGGCACAGCTTGATCGCAGTAACAACCGATTCGGTAGAACGTTATCTCTGGCAGCAACAGGACCTTTTGCAGGCGGCCGGGAAGCGGCTCGCGTCGCATTCGCCACTCAAGCGCGATCGGTGAAATCCGTGAACCGAAGAATCGAGGACGCCGAGAACATGCCCACGCTGAGCGAGCTGCGGTACGTCATCGTCATCGCCGCGGAAGTACACCGCAGCCAATACGATTTCATTGATGGTTTCGTGCGGTACATGTGCGACGAATTAGCGCCTCGTGACGCTACTCCTGAAACGTAGCCTGTCCCGACGCTTTGCCCTGCCCCTCGGCGACGATGGCGTCCCAATCCTCGTCGGGCTGGGTTTGTTTTTTCCAGCCTTCGAGTTCGTTGAATTGGGCTTCTTTGCGGTTCGGCCGAAGCTCCAGCGCGCACGGGCCATCGCGCAAACAGCTTGCCTGTTCGGCCGGTGGTGGCGAAACGCAATGGCCGGCAACGTGAAACGACCGGCATACGCGGCGAGTCAGCCGGTCAGCGACGCGAAACGCGCCGGCGGTCATTCCGACTGGACGGCCGGGTGGCCTTGCGGGCCGGAGACGTCCCATCGAAAGCCAAGTTCGTCGAGCTGCTGGAATTTCGCGGCGGGCAGTTTGCCGTCCTTGTGCCGCTGGCGTTGGTTGTTGACCCAAATAGCAAGCGCGCAGTCTTGCCGCGTCGAAACCCGGCAGTGGCCGTGCTGGCGATGAAAGGTTTGGAGCGCCTCGAATTTCTGGTTCCATTTCGCCTCGAGGGTATTCCAGGCAAAGCCGAGTTCCTCGAGACGACGCTGGCGCCCGGGTATCATCTTGGCGTTCGCGAAGGCGGATCGCTGGAAATGCACCCAGCGGCCGAGGTCGAGCTGGGAGGCTTTGGAACGGACGCCTGACTCGCTTGGGAGCGCTGGTGTCTCGTCGGCGTGAGTGCCTTCTGCCGGGGCCGGCGGGACGCCGGAGCTCCCAAGTTCCTCTTGGGCGTTGGCGACGTGATCGATGGGAACGAGCGTGTGGCCGTGCTGCTGTTTAAATCGGACGAGCGCGGCGAACATGCGGTCCCAACGGGCGTTCTCGAGTGGACTGATGCGCAGGGCGCCGGCGTTCCAAGTGAAGCCGATCTCGTCAAGCTTGCGGATGCGTTCGGGCTGGAGTTTCCCCAGCCGTTTGTTTGTGCGTTGCATCGTGACCCAGTTAAACAGTTTGTGCAGGGCCGGATCATCATGCGGCACGTGGCAGTGGCCGTGTTGGGCGCGGTAGGCGGTGAGCTGGTCGAAACGCGCCTGCCACTTGTGGTGGCTGAAACGGCCCCACTGCACTCCGAGGTCCTTGAGGCGCTGGAGCCGGTCGGCGCTGAGCTTGCCCTGGACAGCGGTCTGACGCTGGTTGCTCAGCCAGACGCCGAGCGCCGGATTCTCCGGCCAGCGGATGGGAATCTGGCAATGGCCGTGGCGTTCCTTGAACGCGACCAACTGGGCGAACCGGGTTTCCCAACTTTCACTCCGTGCCCGGAGGGCGCGCGCACGCGGCTCCCAGCCGAGGCCTTCGAGTCGTCTGAGCCGGTCTTCGCGCAAACGGCCGCTCCGGTGCAAGTGGCGTT
>DATDFH010000229.1:0-8318 GCA_036522715.1 Verrucomicrobiia bacterium | reverse complement strand
AGCCATAACGGCAACATCAATGCCGGCAGCGGCGGCCTGGGCTACGTGGTCGTGGACAAGGTCACCGTCGCCGCCGACGGCACCTTCACGCGCGACGGATTCACCATTCCCGGCAGCGGCATCCTGGCCACGGCCCTGCCGGATTCGCCGCGCACGGTCGGTGACATCAGCGTCGAAGCGACCCACGGCAACATCATCGCCAACAGCGGCGGCGTGATTCAATTGCCGTTGAACAACAGCGACCCCGCGGCCGGCAACATCAAGCTCAAGGCCGGCGGGAACATTGACGCCAACAACTCCGGCATCATCGGCGCGAACATCCAGCTCGACGCCGGCGGCAGCATTTCCGGCCTCGTCGTGAGTCGCGGTGACATCAACATCGCCGCGCAACAAAACGTCAACGTCACGGCCCTAGCTCAGGGCAACGTCAACGTCAGCGCCGGGAACACCGTGTCCGGCACCATCGTCGCCGGCGGCGGCGTCGAGGCCAGTGGCGCGAACATCAGCGCGGCGCTCGTCTCGACCAGCGTCAGCGCCTCGGGCGACACCTCGGCGGCGAGCATGGGCGTGCAGTCCACGCAGGCCGCGCGTAGCGACAGCAAGGTCTCCGAGGACGCCGACAAGAAGGTGATGGCGTCCGCGAAACCGTCCGACGACGACGACGACAAGAAAAAGAAGAAACCCGTCACCGCGCTGGCCCGGACCACCGGCCGCGTCACCGTGATTTTGCCCGCGAAAAACTAACTCATCACATCATGCTCACACTCGCTACTCCCATCCTCGCCAGCGGCGCGCTCCAGTTCGCGTTCGAGAAGGCGACCACCGAAGGCAAGCTCACCATCGGCGCGCTGATCATCGTCTCGCTGTTCAGTTGGACGGTCATCATCACGAAAATCCGCCAGCTCTACATCGCCGGGAAGATGACCAAGAAGTTTTTCAAAGGCTTCCGCGCCACACGCGACCCGCTCGAAATGGCGCGCAAGGGCGACCCCTTCGACGGCGCGCCCGCCTACGAGGTCTATCACGCCGGCGCCGAGGAACTGGAGTTCCAGCTCAAACAGCACCCGGTGGAAATCCGCGGCAAGACACACATCAGCCAGACATCCTTCGAGTCGGTGCGCGTCGCGCTCGAACGTACTGTCGGCGGCGAGGCGCTGGCACTGGAGAAGGGCATGATCGTCCTCTCGACGGCGGTGGCCGGCGGTCCGTTCATCGGTCTGCTCGGCACGGTGTGGGGCGTGATGGAAACGTTCTCCGGCATTGCGCGCGCGAATTCGGCTAGCCTCACCGCGATGGCCCCCGGCGTCGCGGGCGCGCTCATCGCCACCGTCATCGGCCTGTTCGTCGCGATCCCGGCGATGTTTGGCTACAACTTCATGGTCACCAAAATCCGCTCGATCACGCAGGAGCTGGATCTCTTTACATCCGAGTTTGCCACGCTCATCGAGCACGCCTACGTGGACAAGCGCACGCTTTCCGATGAAGTGGCCGACGCGTTGCGGGCGCGCAACCTGGGCGAAACGACCTTTTTGACGCGTGATGGCGCGCTGGCCGCGGCCAACCGGGCATGACGAAGAAATTTTCCAAGTCCACCCATCATGCGCTGGCGGAGTTGAACATCACGCCGCTGCTCGACCTCGCCTTCGTGCTGCTGGTGATTTTCATCATCACCACGACGCCAATCGTCAACGACCTCGACCTCGATCTCCCGCGCGCGTCCAAGCACCAGAAGGACCCGGCGCCGAAGGTCAACTTCGTGACGATTGATCCGAAAGGGAAAATCTTCCTCAACAAATTGGAGGTGGACCTGCCCGGCCTGCAGCAGCAACTCGTGCAATTGCGCGTCGCCGATCCCGACCTCAACGTCGTCATCCGCGGCGATGCCAGGGCGAAATACAGCAAGATTGTCGAGTGCCTCGACATGATCCAGCAGGCCAACGTCGTGAAGGTTGATCTAGCCACCGAGCCGGTGCCCGACGCAGACCCGAAGCAACGCAAACTCTGACCATGCCACCGCGGAAGAAGCGCAACTCGTCGAAGGTCAACCTGATCATCTCGGGTGTCTTTCACGCCGTGGTCATTGGCGCCTTGTTCTTCTTCGCCGCGCGCGAGGGCATCTTGGGACAGAAGCTCAAGAAGATCGCCGTCACGATGGCGCCCAAAGAGAAGCCGCCGGAAAAGCCGAAGGAGAAACCGCCGGAGCCGAAAAACGAGCCGCCCAAGGCCAGTGCCAAACTCCCGGAACCGAAGCAGATGGCCGTTGCACCCAAGCCGACCGCGCCGCCATCAGCGCCGGCCGCGGCCGCTCCACCGGCTGCGGCGCCTCCCGCGGCGATGGTGCCCGCGTTCGACTTCGGCGGCGGCAAGATCGTCGAAAGCACCACCGATCCGGTGGCGATCTACAAGAACTTCGTCGAGTACACACTGCGCGCGCGCTGGGCGCGGCCGGAGAATGCAGCCGACGAGAATTACACGGCCGAAGTCGAGTTGAGCATCGACCCCGCGGGCCGCGTCGCACGCACGGATTGGGTCAAAGGCTCCGGCGACCGCGCGTGGGACGACTCCGTGCGAAAGGTCCTGGCGGGCACGACTTCAATTGGCCGGCCGCCGCCGAAGGAGTTTCCCGGAGAATTCGTGGTTCGCTTTGATGTGCAGGCGGTCACCGAAACGCTCAGCCTCCCATGATCGCGCGCGGCAGAAAATTTTCGCAATCGCACCACAGCACGCTCAACGAACTGAACATAACGCCGTTGCTCGATCTCGCGTTTGTGCTGCTGGTGATCTTCATCATCACGACGCCCCAGCTCGTCAACAACCTGGAGATGAACCTTCCGTCGGGCAAGCCACCGGCGCAGGCCGGGCCGAAGCCGAAGGTCCATAACATAGTCGTCAACCAGGCCGGAAAGATTTCCCTCAACGACACGCCGATGACGCTCGTGGAGTTAAAGGACGTGCTCACGCAAAACAAAAGCGACGTACAGGAAGCGGGCGTCGTCGTGCGCGGCATTGGCGACGTGGAATACCAGAACGTCGTGAGCGTCCTCGATCTCCTCCAGCAACTCGAAATTGCCAAGGTCGGTCTGGCGACCGAGACGGGTTCTTCCTCGATTCACTGAGTGAATCTCTAATCAGAGCATCATCCGATGCGTTCGCGCGGACGCTCCACGACCGCTGGCCTGCGATCTCCACCGGGAACAAACGCAAAACAGCCGGATCCATCGTGGAAAAGATCGTCATCGGCGAAGGGGAAATTGACATGGCCCTCTCATATCTTCCATCTTCTTAGGGACTGACCAAAAGCCAACAGCAGTTGACCGGGCCGGGGCTAGGGACAGGTACGACACGACCTCCAAAGCCATCGGCGGCGACAACGTTGTCGAGATGCGCTCGCCTGGTTGCAGTTCGTAATTCATAACTCGAAATTCCCGCAATGGACGACCTGATCCCCTTCGCCAGCCGGGAATATTTTTTCTTCCTCGCGCTGCTGGCTGTCGCGCGGGCGCTGGATTTTTTCAGCACGTGGGTCGCGACGCCGCACCTGGTGCTGGAGGGCAATCCCATCGCGCGGCGGCTCGGTTGGAAATGGGGCAGCCTGCTCAACGCCGGCCTGTGCGCCGGCTTCGCGTTAAGCCCGATGACGGCGATCATCCTCAGCACCACGAGCGTGCTGGTGGCGGCGCGCAATTTTCACAGCGCCTGGCTGATGCGCGCAATGGGCGAGAGCGAGTATCGTCTGCTGGTGAGCGACCAGCTCGCGCGCACCGGCCGCAAACTCTACCTGTTCTGCATGTATGCGCAGGCATTGCTGACGGCGGCGGTCGGCGTGGCGCTGGTGGGGTTTGGCGATGACCGGCTGATCCCGGTGAGCATCGGGCTGGGCGTGGTGGCCTACGGCTTCGCGGTGGCGTTCTTCAGCACGCTTTCGGTCTGGCGCATCAGGCGCGGCGGCGGCTAAAACGTGCGGGCAATGTATCAACCGTCGCAGGCGGAATTCATCGAACTGGCCAAACAGGGCAACCTCATCCCCGTGACGCGAAGGCTGTTGGCCGACTTCGAGACGCCATTGTCGGCCTACCAAAAGATTCGCGGCGAGGGGGAATCGTTCCTTTTCGAGTCGGTGGAAGGCGGCGAACACCTCGGTCGTTACTCGTTCGTCGGCTGCAACCCGCGCGCGGTCATCAAGCAGACTGCCAACCGCATCGAGGTCGTCGAGAGCGGGAAGGTCGTCGAGAAGTTCGCCATCCCTGCGAAGGGCCGGGAAGACACCGAGTGCGACAAGTGCGTGCGCGATGGGTTGGAGGTGGTCGAGGCGGTGATGAAGCGGTTCAAGGCCGTGCCAGTGCCGGGCCTGCCGCGCTTCACCGGCGGCGCAGTGGGATTCATCGGTTACGAGTTCATCCACGACGTCGAGACGGTCGTCCCGCGTCCGCCAAAGGATGAGTTGGGCACGCCCGTGATGTATTTCCTCATCGCCGATGAGTTGCTCATCTTCGACCGCGTGGCGCAGACGCTCACGGTGCTCGTCAACGCGATCATCGACGACAAGACCACCTCGGAGGACGCCTACGAGAACGCGGTGAGCGAGATCGACCGGATCGTTTCGCTGCTCGAACAGCCGTGCCAGTATCGGCCGGCGTCCTTGCCGCGGGAGGTTCCGTCGGTGCCGTTCGAGTCGAACACCACGAAGGAGCAGTTCGCCGCGAACGTGCTCAAGGCGAAGCAGTTCATCACCTCCGGCGACATCATCCAGGTCGTCGGCTCGCAACGCTTCTCGACGCCGGTGAAGGCTGCACCACTCGACGTGTATCGCGCCGCGCGCTCGATCAATCCTTCGCCCTACATGTTCCTGCTGGAGCTGGCTGGCTTCGCTCTCGTGGGCGCCTCGCCGGAGATCCACGTCCGTTGCGAGGACGGCAAGGTTGAGATTCGCCCCATCGCCGGCACGCGTCCGCGCGGCAAAACGTCGGAGCAGGACGAGGCCAACGAAAAGGAACTCCTCGCCGATCCGAAGGAACGCGCCGAGCACGTGATGCTCGTCGATCTCGCGCGGAATGACCTCGGCCGCGTGTGCGACTTCGGCTCCGTGCAGGTGAAGGATTTGATGATCGTCGAGCGTTACAGCCATGTGATGCACATCGTCTCCCAGGTGGAGGGCAAACTCTCGGCCGACCGCACGCCATACGATCTGATGCGCGCGACCTTTCCGGCCGGCACGCTCAGTGGCGCGCCGAAGATTCGCGCGATGCAGATTATTTCCGAACTCGAAGGCACCGCGCGCGGGCCGTATGGCGGTTGCGTGGGCTACTTCAGCTTCAGCGGCAATCTCGATTGCTGCATTACCATCCGCACCGCGCTGCTGAAGGACGGCAAGGCTTTTGTCCAAGCTGGTGGCGGCTGGGTGAACGACTCGGTGCCGGAAGCCGAGTTCCAAGAAACCGTCAACAAGTCCAAGGCCATGCTCAAGGCCGTGGCGTTGGCGGAGAGTTTTCACATGTAGCCAGTCCCTTCATCGGGGCATGAAGGGGTTTTGCCAAGGAAAACCATGACCTTCGACCAGGATCGCAGACACTGTTGTCCCGTTTTAAGCCTGCGAAGGAGGGGCCGGTTTGAGAGGAAATTCCATTGCTTCCGGCCGTGGAATCGCTAGGTTTCGCGCAGTCTACCCGGTGAATGTCGCCGTCCGTTTTTGCATCGAATAGTCTGGAACCGAAATTGCCATCTCAACAGCCAATAACTGCCTACACCATGAACCCCAACGAGCACCTCACCCTCTCGCGCGAAAGCCTCGCCCACTGGACCCGCCGCGATTTCCTCGCGCGTACCGGCATGGGCTTCGGCGCGATGTCCGCTGCCGGCCTGCTCGGCCCGCAGGCACTGGCCGCGGCGGGTGCGACCTCGCCGCTCTCGCCTAAGCAGCCCCACATGCCCGCCAAGGCCAAGCACGTCATCCACATTTTCGCCCAAGGCGCGCCGACGCACGTCGACACGTGGGATCCGAAGCCCGAGTTGTCGAAGTATGACGACAAGCCGTTGCCGGGATTGAACGGCGTCGGGTTTGGGTCGCCCTTCAAGTTCAACCGCAGCGGCAAGTCGGGCATCGAGGTGAGCGAAGTGTTTCCCCAACTGGCGAAACACATCGACGAGATGGCCGTGATCCGTTCGATGTACACCGACATTCCTTCGCACGAAGTAGCGACGGTGTTCATGAACACGGGCTCGTTGCGACTCGCCAAGCCGAGCCTCGGCTCGTGGGCCGTCTATGGCCTCGGAAGCGACAACCAGAACATGCCGGGCTACATCTCGCTGCGGCCGGGTGGGCTTCCGCCGGGCGGCACGCAGAATTGGCAGTCGGCGTTCCTGCCGGGCGTGTATCAGGGCACGACGGTCAATACCCAGGGCCGCCCCGACGAGATCATCGAGAACATCCGCAATCAGTTCACGCCGCTCTCCGAGCAGCGTCGGCAACTCGACCTCGTCAACAAGCTCAACACGATTCACAGCCAGACGTTGCAGAAGGACGCGCAACTCGAAGCACGCCTCGAAGCCTACGAGATGGCGTTCAAGATGCAGACCGAGGCGACCGATGCGTTCGACATCGCGAAGGAAACGCAGGCCACGCGCGACCTTTACGGCAACACGCCGCAAGGCAAGCAGTTGCTCATCGCGCGCCGGCTCGTGGAAAAAGGCGTGCGTTTCGTACAGGTGTGGGATGGCGGTTGGGACCACCACCAGAATCTCGAAACGGCGCTCTCGAACAAGGCGCAGGGCATCGACGGCCCGGCGGCGGCGTTGCTCACCGATCTCAAGCAGCGCGGGTTGCTCGACCAGACTCTCGTGATCTGGGGTGGTGAGTTCGGTCGCACGGTCACGCGCGACCGCAACGGCGGCGGCGAACCCGGTCGCGACCACAACAACCGCGCCTTCTCCCTCTGGATGGCCGGCGGCGGCGTCCGCGGCGGCATCGTCTATGGCTCAACCGACGAGTTCGGCGCGCGCGCGGTGGTGGACAAGGTTCACATCCACGACATTCACGCGACGATTCTCGCGCTGCTCGGCTTCGATCACACCAAGCTCACCTATCGCTACAACGGCCGTGACTTCCGCCTGACGGACAACTTCGGCGTCGTCGTGAAGAACGTCATCGCCTGAATCTCCGACTTATGCGCAACTCCGCCTTTCTGGCTCTCGCGTTTGCGGGCGCGACGGCTTTCGGTCCGACCGTGCGCGGCGCCGACATCGCCAAGGCGCAACTCGACTTCTTCGAGTCGAAGGTCCGTCCGCTGCTTTCCGCGCAGTGCTACAAGTGCCACAACGCCGCCGAGGGCAAGCTCAAGGGCGACCTCGCGCTCGACACCAAGGACGGCGTGCTCAAGGGCGGCGAGACCGGCCCGGCCGTCGTGCCCGGCAATCCAGAGAAGAGCCTGTTGATCAAGGCGATCTCCTACAAGGATGCAAACCTCCAAATGCCGCCCAAGGGCGAGAAGCTCACTGACGCCCAGATCGCTGATCTCACCGCTTGGGTGAAAATGGGTGCGCCCGATCCTCGCGGCGGCGCGACCAGCGCGAAGTACAAGGGCAAGTCCGAGGCAGCCCGGCAACACTGGGCCTACCAGCCGGTGAAGCGATATTCGCCGCCGTCGGTGAAACAACCGAACTGGGTGGCGACGCCTGTCGATGCGTTTATTCTAGCCACTCTCGAGGCGAAGAGCATGGCGCCGAGCAAACCCGCCGAACGCGCGGCGCTGATCCGCCGCGTGTATTTCGACATGATCGGCGTGCCGCCCTCGCCGGCTGACGTGGATGACTTTGTGAACGACAAGTCGCCCGATGCCTACGAAAAGATCGTCAACCGGCTGCTCGACTCGCCGCACTACGGCGAGCGCTGGGGCCGTTACTGGCTCGACGTGGCACGCTACTCGGACACCAAGGGAAACTCGCCGCGGCGCGACGACCCGCGCTATCCGTACGCCTGGACCTACCGCGACTACGTGATCAAGGCGTTCAACGACGACAAGCCGTACGACCGCTTCATCCTTGAGCAGATTGCCGGCGACAAGCTGGCCGCCAACGACGCAGGCGTGATGGCCGCGATGGGTTTCCTGACGCTGGGTGACCGGTTCGACGGCAACCGGAACGACGTGATCAACGACCGCATTGATGTCGTGTCGAAGGGTTTCCTCGGCATGACCGTCGCGTGCGCGCGCTGCCACGACCACATGTTCGACCCAATCCCGACGAAGGATTACTACTCCCTGCACGGCATCTTCGCGAGTTGCACTGAGCCGAAGGAGCAGCCGGTGATCACCAAGATCAACACT
>DATDFH010000228.1:0-11817 GCA_036522715.1 Verrucomicrobiia bacterium | reverse complement strand
GCGGCGTGAACTTGCCGGTGCGCACGATCTCCTCCACCTGTGAACCATCGAGCGTCTCGTACTCCAGCAACGCCTTGGCGATGATCTCCAGCTTGTCGCGGTTCTCGGTGATGATTTCCTTCGCCGTGTGGTAGCACGTGTCGATCATCCTCTTGACCTCGGCGTCGATGTCCTGCGCGGTGTGCTCGCTGTAATCTTTCCGGCGCATCATCTCGCGACCGAGGTAATACTCGTCATCATTGCCGTACTGGATCATTCCCAGTTTCTCGCTCATGCCGTACTGGCAGACCATCGCGCGCGCGAGCTGCGTCGCCTGTTGGATGTCCATCGCCGCGCCGGTAGAGATGTCGTCCGAAATAATTTCCTCGGCGATGCGCCCGCCCATCGTGACGGTGAGCATGTCGAGCATCTCCTTGCGCCGGCGGCTGAAGACGTCCTGCTTGGGCAGATACATCGTGGCGCCGAGCGACTGGCCGCGCGGGATGATCGTGACCTTGTGCAACGGATGCGTGTGCTTGAGCAGCACATTCACCAGCGCGTGACCGGCCTCGTGCCACGCGGTGAACTTCTTTTCCTCGTCGGTCATCGCGAGGCTGCGGCGCTCGCGACCCCAGCGAACCTTGTCGCGCGCCTCTTCAAGTTCGGGCATGCCGACGCCCTTCTTGTTTTTCCGCGCGGCGAGCAACGCCGCCTCGTTCAACAGATTCGCGAGCTCAGCGCCGGAGAAACCGGGCGTGCCGCGAGCGATCACCGCGAGATCCACGTTCGGCTCCAATTTCACGTTGCGCGCGTGGACCTTGAGGATCGCCTCGCGGCCCTTCACGTCGGGCAGGTTCACTGTGATCGTCCGGTCGAAGCGGCCGGGGCGCAGCAATGCCGGGTCGAGCACGTCGGGCCGGTTCGTCGCCGCGATGATGATGATGCCTTCCTGGCTGTCGAAGCCGTCCATCTCAACGAGCAGCGCGTTGAGCGTCTGCTCGCGTTCGTCGTTCCCGCCACCGAGACCGATGCCGCGGCTGCGGCCGACGGCGTCAATCTCGTCGATGAAGATCAGGCAGGGCGTGTTCTTGCGCGCCTGCTCGAACATGTCGCGCACGCGGCTGGCGCCGACGCCGACGAACATCTCGACGAAGTCCGACCCGCTAATGCTGAAGAAGCTCGCGTCTGCCTCGCCGGCAATCGCCTTTGCGAGCAGCGTCTTGCCGGTGCCGGGCGCGCCGACCATCAGGATGCCCTTGGGAATGCGTCCACCGAGCTTCTGAAATTTTTTCGGGTCCTTGAGGAACTCGACCAATTCAGAGACTTCTTCCTTCGCCTCTTCGACGCCGGCGACGTCCTTGAAAGTGGTCTTGTTCTTTTCCTTGTTGAGCATCCGGGCCTTCGACTTGCCGAAGCTCAACGCGCCTTTGCCCGCCATGCGGATTTGCCGGATCAGGAAGAAGTAGATCAACCCCGCCAGCAGTGCGAACGGCAGCAGCGTGTAGAGCACGTTCAACAACAGCGTGTTCGGCTCGGCCACGCGAAACGCGCGGGTCAGGAGGAGCTTTTGCTCAAGCTCCGGCGTCAGGCTGGTCTTGATCTGAAAATGCACCGGCCGGCCGTCGGCGGTCTTCTCGGTGAACTGCCCGCGGATGTCCTTGAGCGGCGATTGCGGGCTGTAGGTGATCGTGGCGGAATCAACCTTGTTCGAATCGACGGCCGCCACCAGTTCGCCGAGCGAGATGGTGCGCGCGCGGACTTCCGTGCGGTCGCGCAACATCATCAGCAGCGGAATCGCGCCGAGAATGGCGATCCACAGAATCCAGGTGCGCGGCGGAACCCGCATCTCGCCGCGTTTGTCGTTCTTGCCGCCGTCGTTAGAATTGTCCCAAGCCATGTTTTATTTTGGGGCAGACTATCACGATTGCTGGGCAGTGGCAACCAGCCATTCTAGCCGCGTTTGCGCCATTTCCACATCAGCATCGACCGCGTTTGCGCCGTCAGCTTGAACTTTTCGCCCAGCCGCTGGCCTTCCACCCAGCAAAGCAGGCCGGAGGCCGTTTCCGCCAGGACCAACCGCCTTCGTCGCGCCGCGGGCACCTTTCGGTTCACGAACCAATCCTGCAACTTCGTCGGCCTTGCCATGCCGAACGCTTGAAACCGGTCGCCCGGACGCCAGTGGCGCAGCACCACCGTCGCGCCGATCTTTTCCGCATCAAGCAACTCGGCGTTGGTGGGCCGCCGCGCGAGTGCGCGCTTCCAATCGCGCACGGGAACCAATTTCCACCGAAGATCGAGTCTGCCAAATTGAGTTCCACCGTCGCGCGTCACATCGATCCGCTGCTCGGAATCGGAAAACGACAACCGCTCCACCAACTGGCGGCGCACAACACCATCGCTCGCGCGCACGATGGAAAGTCCCGGCGCGACAGTCACCGGAATTCCGGCGTGCAGTCGGAGTGCTTCAATCAACTCGAACTCCGGTGCCGCGCCGAGCTTGACCAGTTGCCACTCCATCACGACGCGTTGAACCGCCGCCGGCAGCGTGTCGAAGGCAATCTCTCGGCCGATGCCCATCCACGCGGCAGCAATCTCTTCCACCAATGCCGACTCGTCGGCGAGCTGCTCCATCAGCCGCGCCACGATGCCGTCGAGGGCGGGTTGAAACGTGCGCCGAAGAAGCGGGAGCAGTTCGAGTCGGATGCGATTGCGCAGAAACTTCGTGCTCCGATTCGACCGATCCTCGCGGAACTTCAGCCCGCGGACGCGCGCGTGCGCGAGCAACTCCTTCTTGCCAAACCCCAGCAGCGGCCGCACGAGCGTCAGCTTCGCGTCTGCGGGCGACAAGCTTTGCCAGCGCATTCCCGCCAGCCCTCCGGGCGACGCGCCGCGCAGCAGCCGCACGAAGAACAGTTCCACTTGATCATCGGCATGATGCGCGAGGACGATCTGGCGCGCGCTCGCGCGCCGGGCCGTTTGCGCGAGAAAGCGATGCCGCAACTCGCGCGCGGCCATCTCGATGGAGACCCCACTCCGCTTTGCGTTCGACCGGACGTCGGCGCTGCCGACCACGCAACGCAAGCCCGCATGTTTCGCGACGGTTCGCACGAAGCATTCGTCGGCGTCGCTGCTGCGCCCGCGCAGGCGATGATTGAAGTGCGACACGACCACCCGCTGCTGCGCCTTCGCCACTCCGCGAACCAGCAGATCGAGCAGCACCACCGAATCCACGCCGCCGGACACCGCGACGACGACGCGCCCCCGTCCGGGAAGGAGGCGGTGTTCGTTCAGCCCGCGAATGAAAGGCTCCAGCAAATCAGCCACGCCGCGACCGTACTTCGGAGAGACGAACTACGCGAGTCCCCAGTTGGCGGGGACCCTGGATTGGCCGCGGCTACGGCCCCATGCCGACGCGGTAGAACCTCGTGGGCAGGCCCGCCGACGCGTCATCGGTGAAATTAGTCGTGCCGGATGAAAGCGTGAAGTTGGTCAGGAGCAACCACGCGGGGGTGTTGGTAAGGCTGTCAAGGTACTGGACCAGGAAGTTCAGGCCCGGCGCCCCGGCGATTTGGAGTTGGGCCAGTTCGTTGGCGATGGCGAGGTCGAACGCACCGAGCCTCGCCACGAGGTTGCTGGTGAAGCCCGCCTGGTTGCTGACGACCAGGGAGAATTGCCCCGCAGTGTCGCCGAAGGCACCGCCGGCGAGCAGAAGCGTCACGTTGGTCTGGCCGGCGAGGAGGACGCCGTTTCGATACCATTGATACGAGAGGTCGCCGGGACCGAGCACCAACGGTTGCAGCGTCAGGAGCGGAGTGCCGGTTGAAACTTCCGTCCGCACAGGCCCTAACTGCGCCGGCGACCCGCCGAGGCGCGCGACGAACAGATTCGTCAGCGCATCCCCGCTTAATCCATTCGTGCCGATGGTCGCGTTGGTTTGAAAGTAGCCAGTCACGTAAACTGAACCATCGGCACCCAGTGCGGTCGCGCGGGCGCTTTCGCGGCCGAGTCCGGTGACCTTTTCCGCCCAAAGCCACGAACCGGCGGCGTTAAGCCGGGCGATGAACGCGTCCGACCAAGGCGCATTCGTGTCCGGAGTTTCAAGTTTGAGCGCGGCACTGGTTCCAAACTGGATTGCGCCGCTGAACTCACCCGCGACGACCGCGTTGCCGTCGAGATCGACCGTGATCGCCCGGCTAAAGTCGCTGCTCTTGAAGACTGTGGTTGAAGGAGCGGATAATTGAGAACCCGTCGCCGAATACCTCCTCGTCCACACGCGGTAATAGTTTCCAGCAGTGCCGGACGTATCGAACTCATGCCCTGCGGTGTAGGCGTTACCGGCGCGATCGACCGCCACAGCCGAGCCGTAGTAATCGCCGTTGGGATCCTCGTAAATATTGGCGAGGGATCTCAACCACAACAGGTCACCGACGCCCGAATACTTCGCGAGAAACGCCGCGGTGTAGCCGCAGCAGGAGTAGCTGTTGACGTTGTTGCTTCCAAATGGCGCCGGAGTCGCAACGTAGCCCGCGACGTAGGCATTTCCATTCGTGTCCACGCTGACACCGCGGGCGCCGTCCCCGTAGCTCGTGCTACCGGCAGTGCGCACCCAAAAAAAGTCTCCATCCACGTCATACTTCGCAATGAATACATCGTCCGTCTGCGTAAAAACATTCGTGCTCCCGAAAAGTGCGTTACCGAAAGTATTGCCAGCAATGTAAACCTCTCCGCCTGCGCCGACGGCGATGACCGGTCCTTCCGTCACGGCAAAGGCGCTCCCGGCAAAACGCGTCCATCTGTTGCTGCCCGTCAGCAGGTCAAACTTCGCCAGGAACAGGGCGTTGGGGCTGCTGGCATTGCTCTGGCCAATCCAGCCCGAGCCGCCAAAACGTCCGCTGGCATAGACGCATCCATCGCTGCCCACCGCCACGCCATGCCCGCTCGCGCCGAGGGGTTGGACCCACAACACGGCGCCGTCCGCGCCAAACTTCGCCAGGAAGCCAGGCCCGCCGGCGGGATTGCTTGCGCCCGGGAAGGATTCATAACCAACCCCAGCCACGTAGCTCTCGCCATTCGCCGCCACGGCGATGGTGTTGCCCAAACTCGAACCAGCTCCCGGCAGAGACGGGGATACAGCCCAGAAAACGGACGGCTTTACCTCCAGCGTCAGCAGCGCATCTGCCAATACGACGCCAAAATCGTTGCGGGCCACGGCGGTGTAAATGCCTGCGTTGTTCGATTGAACGTTGGTCACGGTCAACAAACGATTGGTCGCGCCTGCAATCTCTGCGTCGTTGAATCGCCACTGGAGGCGAATCGGCGGCGTACCGGTTGAGAGAATGCCGAACGTCGCATTCAGACCGCTCGCGATGAGCACGTTTGTCGGCGGGCCGGTGATAATGGGGGGCACGCCACCGGGAGTGTAGGTGACTTCGTCGAGCCATCCGGCATCCGCGCCGGCGATGCAACAGAAATCCTTCTGGTAACGCCAGCGCAGGGTCTGCGTTCCAGAGCCCAGATAAAATGTCTTTTGTCCCCAGTCCACTTCTCCACGGATGGCAGCCAGCCGATTCGAATTGAGGTAGAACTCCAGATTATCACCACCGGAAATGGAGCTGCTGGAAACTTTCCACCAAAAGGTCAATGTTCCGGGTCCGAGCACGGTCGTTTCGACCCAACTTTCCTCATTGTCCCCGATGGCACCGCTTCGCCCGGCATCCACGCCTTCGTGCGTCGCGACGCTCTGCCCATACCACGGCGCACTCCCGCCAGTGGTCCAATTCAATGATCCATCCAAGGCATCCGATATCGGCAACCGGACGGCCAAGGCTGCCGGCGCGCTGGTGACGGCCCCAACGGCATTCGTGACGCGCAAAGAATAGAAGCCGGCGTCGCCCAATTGCACGCTGGGCAAGGCGATAAAATCGTTCGTCTCTCCCGAGATAGCCACGCCGCTCTTGAGCCATTGGTAAGCCAGCGGTTGTGACCCCGACGCGGCCGCGGTGAGCGTCACGCCGGAGCCAGCGTCCACCACGACGTTCGATGGCTGAAGGGTGATGACCGGCGGCGCCAGCGATACGGTCAACACCGCAGGTGCGCTCGTCACAACACCCACAACGTTGCTCGCCCTCAGGGCGTAGTCGCCGGTATCAGCGACGTGAACGTTGCTCAGCGTCAGCGACGAATTGGTCGCGCCGAGCACGGGGCTGCCGTCGTGGAACCACTGGAAATTCATCGGCGTCACCCCCAGCACTTTCGCGCTCAACAACACGTTGGTCAGTTCGAGCACGGCGGCACTCGACGGCTGAGTGACAAAAACCGGCCATCCCGAATGCAACACGAGGCTGTGGAAGCGGCCGGCGCTAACCGCGAGGACTCCATTCCCCAAGCCCACGGGCACACTCGTCTGCCCATACGTGTTATTGCCCCAAGCCACCACAGTCCCGTCACTCTTCAAGGCCAGGCTGAACTGCCAACTGGCCATGATCGCAACGACGTTGCACAAGCCGGCGGGAACGCTTTGGAGCCCCCACGCCACGACTGTGCCGTCGGACTTTAGCGCCAAGTCGTGGTCGTAACCGGCGGAGATGGCGATCACGTTCGACAAGCCGGCGGGAACATTCTGCCGGCCGGCGAAATCATTTGTGGCCCAGACCACGACGGTTCCGTCCGCTTTCAACGCCATGCTGTGGCAATAGCCCGCGGCGATCTTGACCACATTCTGTAGACCCGCGGGAGGAACTCGCGGGTCCGCCTGAAAACAGCCATTGCCCCAAGCGACCACCGTTCCGTTGGACTTGAGTGCGAGGCAATGCGGGTAACCCATCGCAATCGCCGCAACGTTGGAAAGCCCAGCCGGGACATTGGTCTGGCCGTCAGAGTTGTCTCCCCAAGCGATCACCGTGCCGCCGTTCCGAAGCGCGGCGCTTGCCAGGCTGTTGTAGCAGGCGGACACCGCCGCCACGTTGCTCAATCCCGCAGGCACATTGATGAGGTTGGTGCTGCCCCACGCAAAGACGGTGCCGTTGCTGCGCAGAGCAAGGTTGTGTCCGCTCCCCGCCGAAATTGCCACCGCATCGTTCAAGCCGACCGCAAGATTCGTCACCGCCACCGAATTGCTCAAACCCCACGCAATCGGCACACTGTAACCCGATTGGGCGCCGCGCGCGGCGAAGCCCGCCCCGAGTGCAGAAAACGCCAGCGCCAGCGTCAGTCGAAGGGAAAGCTTGGGGACAGGCAGGAATCGGCAGGGCGCATTGAGCCCACTTGTCCGGTTCATGCGCAACTCCCGTCGCGGTGGTTCGGTCTGGCGCATTGGGTGGTGGAAGGGTGCGTTGCCCAAGCGTGAACTGTCAATCGAGCATTCTCCACCCGGCACCCAAAATCGCCCGGCGCCCTTCACGCCAGCATTTTCGTGAGAACTTCCCCCTCCACATCCGTGAGCCGAAACTCGCGGCCTTGGAAACGGAAGGTGAGCTTCTCGTGATCGAGGCCGAGCAGGTGAAGGATCGTTGCGTGAAGGTCGTGGACGTGCGCGCGGTCGTGAACGGCGTTGAAGCCGAAGTCGTCCGTCTCGCCAAGCACCTGGCCGGCCTTAACACCGCCGCCGGCAAACCACATCGTGAAGGCGTCGATGTGATGGTTGCGCCCGGTCTTGTTGCGCGGCTCGCCCATTGGCGTGCGGCCGAATTCGCCGCCCCAGATGACCAGCGTGTCCTTCAACAGCCCGCGCGCCTTGAGGTCCTTCACCAGCGCGGCCTGACCCTGGTCCACGTCGTGGCAGACCTTTTCAAAATCCTCCTCGAGGTTTTCGCCGGGGCCGCCGTGGCTGTCCCAGTTGGTGTGATAAAGCTGCACAAAGCGCACGCCGAGCTCGACCAGCCGGCGCGCGAGCAGGCAGTTGCGCGCGAAGGACGGCTTGTTCTCCTCGATGCCGTAGAGCTTGAGCGTCTCGGGCGATTCGCCAGAGAGGTCGATCAATTCCGGCGCGCTGCTCTGCATCCGATACGCCATCTCGTAGGCCGAGATGCGCGTGGTGATCTCCGGGTCGCCGGTCTCGACGAGGCGCGCGAGGTTCAGGTCGCGAATCGCGTCGAGTGTCGCGCGCTGTTTGGATGCCGAGACGCCGGCTGGAGTGGTAAGGTTGAGGATTGGTTCGCCCTGGCCTCGAAGCGGCACGCCCTGATACGTGGTCGGCAGGAAGCCGCTGCTCCAGTTCACCGCGCCGCCGCGCGGACCGCGCGGGCCGCTTTGCAGCACGACAAAGCCGGGCAAATCGTTGGCCTCGCTGCCGATGCCGTAGGTGACCCACGCGCCCATGCTCGGCCGGCCGAACTGCCCCGTGCCGGTATTCATGAACAGTTTGGCCGGCGCATGGTTGAACAGGTTCGTCGCACACGATTTCACGAGCGTGATGTCGTCCACGATGCCACCGGTGTGCGGGAAAATCTCCGAGACCCACGCGCCGGACTGGCCGTGCTGGCGGAACTGGCGCTGCGGCCCGAGCAATCGCGCCGCGCCTTTGAAGGAACTGTCCATGAACGCGAACCTCTTCCCTTCGAGGAACGACGCAGGAATGTCCTTGCCGTGGAACTCGGCGAGTTGCGGCTTGTGATCGAACAGCTCCAACTGGCTCGGTCCGCCGGCCATGAACAGGTAGATCACGTTCTTCGCCCGCGGCGAGAATTGCGGATGCTTCGGCGCCATCGGGTTCACGAGTTTCACGCCACCTGTCGGCGCGGCGGAAATCCTTCGCTCACCCAGCATCGACGCGAGCGCGATGGAGCCGACGCCAAGACCGCACTGGCTGAAGAAATGGCGGCGAGTCAGGCCGGGCAACGAAGCGCTGGAATCAAAGGGGTTCATCGCGTCATTCACGGGTAATCGTTTCGTCGAGATTCAGCAAGACGCGCGCAAGCGTCGCCCACGCCTCGCGCTCGTCGGCTGCCGCAGTCTTCTGTTGCGTGAACAGTTGCTGCAACCGCTCGCGCTCCTTCGCCTGTGGGGGCCGCGCAAGGCAGAGCCGAAATGCCAGATCCAGTCGCTCGCCATCGCTCCCCTGCCCTTCGCGCAACACACGCTCGCCCAGTGCCTGCGAGAACTCGTAGCACGCCTGGTCGTTCAACAACGTCAACGCCTGCAATGGCGTGTTCGACCGGATGCGCCGCGTGCACGCACTGAACGCATCGGGCGCGTCAAACACAGACAGCGACGGATGCGGCGTGGCCCGATAGTAGAACGTGTACATCCCGCGACGGTAACGCTCCGAGTCCTGCGCGGGCTTCCACTGACGCTTCACCTGGCCGAGCGACATTGCGCCATCGGGAATCGGTGGATACACGCTTGGCCCGCCGACCTTTGGCGAAAGCAGGCCGCTCGCACCGAGCATCACGTCGCGCACGATCTCAGCATCGAGGCGCAGCCGGTTCTGGCGCGCGAGCAGTTTGTTGTTCGGGTCCTTCAACGCGAGGTCAGGCCGCGCGTGCGACGACTGCTGGTAGGTCGCCGAGTTGACGATCAAGCGATGCATCGCCTTGAGGCTCCACTTCTGCCGGATCAACTCGGTCGCCAGCCAGTCGAGCAGCTCGGGATGCGACGGCGGCAGGCCCATCGTGCCGAAATCATTCTCCGTTTCGACCAGCCCTTTGCCGAAGTATTGCTGCCAGATGCGGTTCATCGCCACGCGCGCCGTGAGCGGGTTTTCCGGACTCACGAGCCAGCGGGCAAGGTCGAGCCGGTTTGGCGTCTTGCCCGACGGTGGCGCGACGAGCCGGGGCAAGGCCGCAGGCACGTCGGACTGCACCGGTTCGCCGCGGCGGGTAAAGTCGCCTTTGATGAACATCACCGTCTCGCGAGGCTTCGCTGATTCCGCGAGGACCATCGTGGAGACCATGCCTGCCTTGCTGCTCTCCGCGCGGGCGAGCCGGTCGTTCTTGGCCTTGAACTCCTGATCGTTGGCGCGCAACTCGGCGTGAAGCAAACGTGTCTGGGCGAGAGTGCGTTTCGCCAGCGGAGTTTTGAGTGCCTTCAACACCGCGGACTTTAGCGCCGCGCGTGACTCCTCGCTCAGCGCCGCTTCCGCCCGGTCGAGATCGCCGCCCGCAGTGCCGAGGTAACGCTCCAGATCGCCCAGTGCTTCGGCGCGCTCCATCTCCAAGGCCGAGCGGTCCGCTGACGGATCGGGCAGTTCGAGCGTCGGCTCGTCCTGGTTGTTGAGGAAGGCGAAGAGCCGGTAATAATCCTTCTGCGTGAACGGATCGAACTTGTGATCATGGCACTGCGCGCAACCGAACGTGACTCCCTGCCACGCCGTCATCGTCGTGTTCACGCGGTCGAACACGGACTCGATGCGGAATTGTTCCTTGTCGATGCCGCCCTCCTGATTGATCTGCGTGTTGCGGTGAAAGCCGGTGGCAATCTTCTGTTCCGCGGTCGCGTTCGGCAGCAGGTCGCCCGCGAGTTGCTCGATGGTGAATTGGTCAAACGGCAGGTCGCGGTTGAAGGCGTTGATGACCCAGTCGCGGTATTTCCAAATCTGCCGCGGCGCGTCGATGCTGTAGCCGTTGGAGTCCGCGTAACGCGCCACGTCCAGCCACCAGCGTCCCCAACGCTCGCCGTAGTGCGGTGAATCGAGCAAGCGGTCCACCAATTTCGCGTAGGCATCCGCCGAGCGGTCGTTCACGAACGCATCGATCTCTGCAATCGTCGGCGGCAACCCCGTGAGATCGAGCGAGAGCCGGCGGATCAACGTGTAGCGGTCGGCCTCCGGCGACGGCTTTATCTTCGCCTGCTCAAGTCGTGCGCGGATGAAGGAGTCGATCGAATTGCGAATCGCGAACTGCGGATTGCGAATCAACGGAACAGCCGGCCGCACCGGCGCGATGAAGGCCCAATGCCGATCATCGCTCGGCTGTTCGTTGGCGGGTGCGGGCGCGCCTGCGTCGATCCAGCGTTTCAGTAATGCAATCTGCGGCGCGTCGAGCGGCGGGCGTTTGTATGGCATTCGTGGAAGCTCGGCGTGCTTCCCCTCGACCGCCTGGATCATCAAACTCGCCGTTCCCTTTCCCGGCTTGACCGCCGGCCCGTGTTTGCCGCCCGTCTTCGCTGCCGCCGCGGTGTCGAGTCGGAGTTGCCCTTTCTGCTGCGACTTGCCGTGACATTTCACGCACTGCGCAGCAAGCAGCGGCTTCACGTCGCGGGAATAATCCGCCGGCGCCGCCGTGAGCGACGCAGCCGCGCTGAAACCAAGGACGATGGCGATGAATCGGTTCACGGACTTCGATTTAGATTAGCCGGTGCACAAGCGGCTTCAAAAGAATTTCCGAACCGCTCCAACTCAACTTCCGCCGCCCTTGATGAACGCGATCAAGTCGGCGACATCCTGCGGCTTGAGCGCGGACTCCAATCCTTCGGGCATGAGCGAGAGGCCGGACCCGGTAAGCGACTGGAGATCGGAACGCAGCACGGTTTCCTCCGCACCGCCAGGTAGTTTGAGCGTGAGGCTGTTGGGCGTCTCCGCAGTGATGATACCGCTGACTTCACGCCCGGCCTTCGTCACCGCGGTGTAGCTGAGGTAACGCGACTCGACGGCGCGGTTCGGATCGAAGATCGCTTCGAGCAACTGCGGAATGGTCTTGTCCACCACGCCGCCGAGATCGGGGCCGACTTCGTTGCCTTCATCGCGCAGTCTGTGACACTGGGCGCAATTCTGCTGGTAGATGGCCTGGCCGCGCGACGCGACGCCAGCGAGGTCGTTCACGGAGTCGAAACTCTTCACGATCTTCGCGCGGTCGGAGTTGGTCGCACCGAACACGCGCTCAGCGCGCTCGCGCACGGCGGGCG
>DATDFH010000227.1:0-3599 GCA_036522715.1 Verrucomicrobiia bacterium | reverse complement strand
GGTGCCGGCGTCGGTGTTGATTTTGTTTGCGCTGTGGATTCTGGCGGCGATTGCGCTGGCGTGCGCGACGCGGCTGGAGTTGATCCCCACGCTGGCGGTGTGCACGGGAGTTTTTCTGTTCGGTTTGATGTCGGACTATTTGTTCGGCCGGCGCGCGGAAGCCGGGTCGTGGTGGGCGGCAGCGCTCTACGCGGTGCTGCCGAACTGGCAGCTTTTTTGGATGGCCGACGCGCTGGAAGCCGGCAAGATGATCCCGTGGTCGTACGTCGGCAAGGCACTGGGCTACGTGGCGGGTTACCTCGTGGCGTCGCTGGCACTGGCACTGCTTTTATTCGAGGACCGCGAACTGAGCTAGATGGATCGCAACGTTCAACGCATTGGCCTGCTTGATTTTTTCGCGCTTTTTGGCGCCGCCGGCGCAGGCGTGGCCCTCACGCGTTCCGCGGGTTCCGCAAGCGGAATGGCCGGCGCGGCGCTGCTCGGCGTCGGCGTGCTGGTGGCGCTCGCGAGTTTTTTCCAGATGCGCCTCGCCGCGCGCGAGCAACTCGAAGACCTCGAAGCCGATGAGTCGAAGCGCAAATCCGGCGAACGCCCCGCGCTCTTCGCTGAGACCGATCTCGAATTGCGGCCCGCCCGCCGCGCGCGCGAACAATTCGAGCGCGTCGTCATTCCCGTCTTCACCGCGCTGCTCGTTGTGCTCGAAGCCGCCGCCGCCGTGTGGCTGTGGCAGTTCGTGCAGAAAGCCCCGTCCGCCCGCGCCGACGCGGCAACGCTCACGATGGCGGTGTTCGCAGTCGTGGGGTTCCTCCTGTTCCTACTCGGCAAATATGCCGCGGGCCTCGCGAAGCTCGCGGGCCAGCGATTGCTCCAGCCGGGCGCTGCCTACCTGCTCCTCGGCGCGATGACGTGTTTCGCCGTCGCCATCGCCGAGGCGTTCGTGTGGTTCAACGTCCCGAAGGTGGACCATTGGCTCGCGCTTGCGCTTGTCCTCGCTCTTGCGCTCGTCGCCGCCGAGACGCTGCTCAACCTCATCCTCGAAATCTACCGCCCGCGCGTGAAAGGCCAGGCGGCGCGGCTGCTCTACGAGAGCCGGCTCATGGGACTGACCGTCCGGCCGGAGGGATTGTTCCGCACCGCGGCGCAGTCGCTGGATTACCAGTTCGGCTTCCGCGTATCGGAGACATGGTTCTACCGTTTCCTCGAACGGGCCATCGCGTGGCTCATTCTTCTCCAACTCGGCGTGCTGTTGCTCTGGACGACATTCGTGATCATCGAACCCGGCGAGCAGGCGTTGCTCGAACGTCTCGGTCAGCCGGTCGCCGGCCGCGAGGTGCTCGACGCGGGCATTCACGCGAAACTCCCGTGGCCCATCGATCGCGTCTTTCGCTTCCCCACGCGCGGCCTTCAGCAGGTCAACGTCGGCGCCGCTCATGAGGAAGGAAAGAAGTCGCACGCGGAGGAAAAAGTGCTCGTCTGGGTCAAGGCACACGATGTCGAGGAGTTCAACTTCCTCGTCGCCAGCGGCGCAGATTCACGCGGGCAGACCGACGCCGTGCCGGTGAACCTGCTCACGCTCACGATCCCGATTGAATTCGAGGTGACCAACCTCGTCGCGTGGGCACGCGGCCACAGCGACGGCGCGGAGTTGCTCGGACGCATCGCCACCCGCGAGGTCACGCGCTACCTCGTCAACGCCGACTACGACCGCGTGCTCGCCGAAGGCCGCGTCGAGGCCGGCCGCATCCTGCGCGAGCGCGTGCAACGCGCCGCCGATGAGCAGGGCCTCGGCGTGCAGATCGTTTTCGTCGGCATGCAGGACATCCATCCGCCCGCGCAAGTCGCGGAGGCTTACGAGGCCGTCGTCGGCGCCACGCAGGAGAAGGCCGCGAAGATTCACACCGCCGAGGGCGCGCGCGCCGGGAGCATCCCGCTCGCGATGGCCGAGGCCACGCGCAAGCTTGCGCAGGCCGAAAGCTACCGGCTCGATCGTGTAACCGGTCTTGCTGCCACTGCAGTGCAGTTCACCAATCAAATCGCCGCGTTCAACGCCGCACCCGCCGTTTATCCACGCCGCCTTTACCTCGACATCATCGCGCGCTCGGTGGCGCCGGTGCGCAAGCTCGTCCTCGGCGCCACCAACACGCACGACATCGTCACGCTGAACCTCGAGGACAAAATCCGCAGCGACTTGCTGGATGTTACCTTGCCGCCACCAACCGCGCCCAAATGAAACCGTCCCTTCATACTCTTACTCGTTCGCTTAATCTTACCCCGCGTTCTCCGGTTCCAACCGCAAATGAGAGTAAGAGCAGGAGTATGAGCAAGAGCGGAAAGATTTGAGACCATGAAACGTTCCCCCATCACCCTCATCACGGGCCTGGTGCTCATCGCGATCTTCGTGCTGCTGCTCTTCGCCTTCCAGGTGCGGCAGACCGATGTCGCCATCGTCACCACGTTCGGAAAATATTCGCGCACGATCGACAAGCCCGGCCTTTACGCCAAACTGCCGTGGCCGATCCAGCGCGTGTATCAGTTCGACAACCGCCTCCGCAGCTTCGAGTCGCGCCTCGAACAGACCGCCACGCGCGACGGCCGCATCCTGCTCGTCAGCACGTTCGTCGGCTGGCGCATCGCCGACCCGCGGCTCTTCCTCGAACGCTTCGACCGCGGCGACCTCGCGCGCGCCGGCCAGACGCTCGAAGCCCAGGTGCGCGACACGCAAAGCGCCGTCGTCGCGCAGCACGCGTTCGCCGACTTCATCTCCACCAACGCCGCCGCGCTAAAGTTCGTCGAGATCGAGCAGACCATGCTGACCAACCTCAAGCAGCGCGCTCGCGACAGCTACGGCATCGACATCCAGTTCGCCGGCATCAAGCAGATCGGCCTGCCCGAGAGCATCACCGCGAAGGTGTTTGAGCGCATGAAGGAGGAGCGCCAGCAACTCGTGAAGCAATACACCGGCGAAGGCGAAGCCGAGGCCATCCGCATCCGCGCCGAAGCCGACCGGCAGCGGCAGGAAATTCTCTCGAAGGCCGAGGCTGAGGCGACGGTCATCAAGGGCGAGGCCGAGAGAGAAGCGGCAAAGTCGCTCGCCGTGTTCGAGAAGAATCCCAAACTGGCGAACTTCCTCCTCGACCTCAAAGCGCTCGAAGCCTCGCTCAAAGACCGCGCCACGCTGATCCTCGACCAGCAAACCCCGCCATTCAATTTGTTGCGCGGCACCGAACAACTTGCGACGCCCAAACGCTGACGCGATGGCCGATCAACCGAACCAACCACCCGTCACGCCCGCCGGGCAGCCCGCGCCCGTGGACGATGCCGGTTCGCAGGCGTTGACCGAGGCGTTGAGCAGCAGCTTCAAGCTCGTGAAGTGGCTGCTTGCCGTCCTCGTCGCCGCGTTCTTCCTCACGGGCACCTTCACGGTTGAGCCAAACCAAGTCGCCGTCGTGCTTCGTTTCGGCAAGCCGATGGGCGAGGGCGAGGCGCAGTTGCTTAAGCCGGGGTGGCATTGGAAACTTCCCGCGCCCATCGACGAGGTCGTCACGATTCCCGTTGGCGAGAGTCGCTCGGCCATTTCCACCGTCGGCTGGTTCGCCACC
>DATDFH010000226.1:0-3317 GCA_036522715.1 Verrucomicrobiia bacterium | reverse complement strand
AAAGTATCCAGGCTCGAGCCGCGGCGCAACGCCAACCTGCCGCGTGACCAGGCTCAAGCCGAGTAATCCAGATACACCGTCTTGATCCGCGTGTAGAAGTCGATGGCGCCCGGCCCCTGTTCCTTGAACGAGTCGGTGCTGGATTTCTTCACGCCGCCGAAGGGCGCCTGCAACGCGAGGCCGGTGGAAATCTGGTTCACCTTTACCACGCCGGCTTCGATGCGCTCGGTGTAGAGCATCGCTTTCTTCAAGTCGCGTGTGACGAGGCTGGCACTCAGGCCCACGTCCACGCCGTTGGCGACTGCCAGCGCCTCATCAAAATTCTCCACCGGAATGATGCCGATGACGGGACCAAAGACTTCCTCGCACGCGATGCGCGCGGTGGGCTTCACGTTGCCGAGGATCGTGGGTTGCATGAAGTAACCGTTCACCAGATCGCCGTCGCGGACTTGTTGGCCGCCGTGGATGAGCTTCGCGCCTTCGCTGACGGCGATGTCCACGTAGTTCAAATTGCCGGCGAGTTGCTGCTTGCTCACCGCCGGGCCCATCGTAACGCCTTGCTTGAGGCCGTTGCCGACGACGATGGCTTTGGCCTTCTCGATGAGCTTTTCGGCGAACACATCGGCGACGCTCTTCTCGACGATCACGCGGCTGGTGGCAGTGCACGCCTGGCCGGTGAGTCCGAAGCCCGCGACGGCCACGAGCTTCGCCGCGAGATCGAGGTCAGCATCGGCAAGGACGATGGTGGGGTTCTTTCCGCCCATTTCCATCTGCGCGCGGGCCATGCGCTGGGCGAGCTGTTGGTAAATGCCGTGGCCGACCGCGTGCGAGCCGGTGAAGGAGAACGCAACGACGGCCACGTTGGTGGCGAGTTCGCCGCCGACGGTGCGGCCTTCGCCGATGACGACGTTGAGCACGCCCTTGGGCAGGCCGGCTTCGGCGAGAATCTTCGCCACTTCAAGCGTCATCGCCGGCGCCTGCGAGGCGGGCTTGATGACCACGGCGTTTCCGCTTACGAGCGCGGGCGCCATTTTCCACGCCGGGATCGCGATGGGAAAATTCCATGGCGTGACCAGCGCGACGATGCCGAGCGGCTCGCGCCGCGTGTAGAGCAACTGCTGCGGCAGATCGTGCGGGATGGTCTGGCCGCCGAGTTGGTAGCTCAGCCCGCCGAAGAAGCGGAAGATGTCTGCCGTGCGCTGCACCTCGCCGGTCGCCTCGGCGAGCGTCTTGCCTTCCTCGCGCGTGAGCAACTCGCCCAGCTCGGCCTTGCGCGCCTCGATGAGTTGCGAGGCCTTGCTGAGGATGCGCCCGCGCGCGACCGGCGTCATCGCCGCCCAAGCGGGGAACGCCTTCTTCGCCGCGTCGATAGCGGCGACGGCATCTTCGCGTCCACCCTCGGGATATTGCGCGACGACTTCGCGCGTGTCCGCCGGGTTCAACGTCTGGAAAGTCTCGCCGGACTTGGCGGGCAACCATTCGCCGCCGATAAAATTTTGGTAGGTTCGCATATCGAAACACGCGAAAGGAACACCAGCGTCTGCGTCAAGGAAAGGGATTTCAACGCTGCCGCGTCAGCCGGAGGGACGAGCTACGCGAGTTCCTCGAACCATTTACGCTGGAGAATAGGGATTCGCGTAGCTCGTCCCTCCGAAGCCTGGTTCACTCCGCCGCAGCCGCCACCGGCGCCGCCCGCCGCTTGGCGATGATCGCGTCGATGATCTGTTTTGCCAGTTCGGGTTTCTCCGCGAGCACCTTCTGCGCGGCGTCCTTGCCCTGGCCGATGAGGTCGCCGCGGAATTGCAGCCACGCGCCCTTTTTGTCCACGATGCCGTTGGCGATGCCTACGTCGAGGATGCTGCCTTCCTTGTTGATGCCCTGGTTGAACATGATGTCGAACTCGGCCTCGGCGAAGGGCGGCGCGACTTTGTTCTTCACCACTTTGACCCGAACATGATTGCCGAGCACGTTGCCGGTGGCGTCCTTGATTGCTTCCTTGCGGCGGATGTCCAGGCGTACGCTGGCGTAAAACTTCAGCGCCTTGCCGCCGGGCGTGGTCTCGGGGTTGCCGAACATCACCCCGACTTTCTCGCGGAGCTGGTTGGTGAAGATGCAGGTGGTCTTGGCGCGCGCGAGGATCGCGGTGAGTTTGCGCAGCGCCTGGCTCATCAGGCGCGCCTGCATGCCCATCGTCGCCATGCCCATCTCGCCTTCGAGTTCGGACTTGGGCACCAGCGCGGCGACGGAGTCGATCACGATCACGTCCACGGCGTTGGAGCGCGCGAGGGTTTCGCAGATCGTCAGCGCTTCCTCGCCGCTGTCGGGCTGCGAGACGAGCAGATCGTCGAGGTTCACGCCGAGTTTCTTCGCGTAGCCGGGATCGAGCGCGTGCTCGGCGTCGATGAACGCCGCCACGCCGCCACCCTTCTGCGCGTTGGCAATGACGTGCAACATCAACGTGGTCTTGCCCGACGACTCGGGGCCAAAAATTTCCACGACGCGCCCGCGCGGAACGCCGCCGACGCCGAGCGCCAGGTCAAGCGCAAGCGAACCGGTGGGGATGACTTCAATCTGGCGCTGCGCCCGCGCGTCGCCAAGGCGCATAATGCTGCCTTCGCCGTAAGATTTGTGGATGGCGGAGATGGCGGATTCGAGGTTGCGATCGCGCGCGGCACTGCGGGTGGCCTCGGCGGATTTCGAGTCGGTGACGGTGGATTTTTCAGCGGCTTTCGGGGGCATAATGGCTCCGGTTGAATTGTTGGGTTGGTGATAATGAATGAAAGGAGGCAAGTCAATGTTCCTGTGGGGGGACGGGGAGAATTTGAATTGAGGCCGGCGCGGAGCGCTGATTTCATCGCGCGTGCGTTCCGCTGGAAAATTTCTCCGCTACTGGCTGCCGGTGTTGGTCTGGATGTCGTTAATGCTCTCTGCATCCACCAACGCCGGCGCGCCGCGCTACACTTCACGCATCCTCAACCCCTTGCTGCAATGGTTGTTCCCCGCGATGCCGGCCGAGACGCGCGTGGTCATCACCATCGGCATTCGGAAGGCGGCGCACCTCACGGAGTACGCGGTGCTCGCGCTGTTGGTCTGGCGCGCGCTGCGACATCGCAAGGATTCTCCGGCCGCCGGTTGGAACGGCCGCGTCGCATTCGCCGCCGTCGCGTTTGCCGCCGCATTCGCCTCGACGGATGAATTTTTCCAGACGTTTTGGAGCGAACGATCCGGCTCGCCAAAAGACGTCGCGCTGGATACTTTCGGCGCGGCGCTGGGAATGGGCCTGCTGTGGTTGGCCGGCCGCTGGCGCGGCAAGTGGT
>DATDFH010000225.1:0-4549 GCA_036522715.1 Verrucomicrobiia bacterium | reverse complement strand
TCCTTCAAACCCTCCTGCCGCATCGCGTGGCGGAGCTTCGCTTTCTCTTCCTCGGCGTAGAAGGCGAGGAAGCCGCCACCGCCCGCGCCGATGAGTTTTCCACCGAGTGCGCCACTGGCCCGCGCGAGGTCATACCAGCGGTCGATCTGCGGGTTGGACATGCCGCCGCTGCGCGCGCGTTTGCGCTGCCAATGCTGGTCCATCAACGCCGCGAACTCGCGCAGGTTGCCCGATTCCAGTGCCGCGAGGCTCTTGAAACCGACCTCCTTCACGTGGTGCATGTTGTCGAGCATCGCCTGGTCGTCCTTTTTGGACTTCTCGTTCTGGTCCTTGAGGATCGCCGACGCGGAGCGCGAATAGCCGGTGAAAAACAGCAACAGGTTGTCTTCGAGATTGTAGAGCGTCTCCTCGGAAACTTTCGCCGGCCACGCCTTCACACTGCCATCGGTTTTGAACTCGAAGCACGTGATGCCGCCGAAGGCCGCGATGTATTGGTCCTGCTTGCCGATGGGTTCCTTGAGGCGGTTGATCTCGATGTCGCACGCCTGGGCAGCGAGTTCGTCCGGGTGGACGAGATTTTTTTTGTAGGCGTGCAGCGCCTTGAGCAGCGCGGTGGTGAAACTCCCGGAGGAACCCAGCCCCGTCCCGGCGGGAATGTCCGCCATCGAAGTAAGTTCGAGCGAACGTCCCTCCATGCCGAGCGCCGCGAACGCCTCGCGGATGATCGGGTGTTCGAGCTGCGCCGCGGCGGGCACGCGTTCGAGTTTCGAGTACTTGACGATCAGGTCAGGCACGAACGTGTCGTGCAGCGTGATGTAAACGTATTTGTCGAGCGCCGCGGCGACGAGGAAGCCACCGAAGCGTTCGTAGTAGGACGGCAAATCGGTGCCGCCGCCGCCCAAGCTAATCCGCAAAGGTGAACGGGTGATGATCATGTTCAGTGAGTGAAACCGCTCGCGCGGTAAATCTGTTCGACGACTTGGAGCGCCGCTTTCGCCTCGGTCAATCCCGGCGCGGGCGCGCGCTTCTCCGCGACATCGCGCTCGAACTCCGTCAACTCCAGCCGCCACGAGCCGTCGCCGCCGGGGTAATCCCAAGACGTCGTCTCGGGCGGACCCATTTGCGGGAGCATCTTGTAGTAATGCAATCGCTCGACGCCGTAGCTGCCACCGAGCCCCTCAATGTGCAGCTTGCCGTCGCGCCCGTAGATCTCGAACGAGAAAAGATTCTTCCACTCGGTGCAGCTCACGTGCAGCCACGCGGTCTGGCCTTTGGCGGTGCGGAGGCTGAGAAACGCATTGTCGTCCACCGGCATCTTCCAAAAAAAAGTTGTGGCGTGGCCCTCGATTCGCGTGAACCCGCCGAGGAACCACCCCGCGAGGTCGATCAGGTGCACGCCCTGATCCATCAACTCGCCGCCGCCGGAGAGTTTCGGATCAGCTCGCCACTCTTTGTCGTAGCCGACGCGTCCGCCGTGGCCGTAGCGCGCTCGGACGAACATCAACTCGCCCAACACGCCCGAATCAAAAATCTCCCGCGCCTTCACGAACGCTGGATGGAACCGGTGGTTGAACCCGACGCGTACGCAAACGCCGTGGTTCGCGGCGAGTGCGATCAATTCATCGACTTGCGCCGCGCTCGTCGCCGCGGGCTTCTCGACGAGGACGTGTTTGCCAGCGCGAATCGCCGCGGCGGAAATCTCCGCGAGCGTGGCGTTGAGCGTGGCGACGATGACCGCGTTCACCGCGGGGTCGTTGACTGCTTCACGAAAATCCGCGACGGCGCGACCGGCCTTGGCGAGCTTCACCAGTTCCTCGGCACGGGCGAGGTCGGTGTCGCACGCAATCGCGAGTTGCGAACCGGCGGGCAGCGCGGCCAGCCGTTTCTTCCCGATCAACCCGCAGCCGATGATGGCGTAGTTCATTTGTCGCCCCACGTCTTGCCCCGGTCCTTCGGCACGATGCGGCGGAAGGTGTAGATGTCGCCCGCGAGCTCGGCCTTGAACTCGTGCAGTTTCTCCCACGGGTCCCATTGCGCCGCGATGAGTTTGCCCGTGATACCGTCGCTCGCGGCCGATGCAAGATACACGGCGACGTTCGCGCCAAGTTCGGGCGACACGGCGGCGCCTTCGGACCACTTGAGGTTCTTCGCGTAAAAATCCGCGCCCGCTTTCTCCGGGCCGGCAGCCAACACGTCCTTGATCAGCCGCGTGTTCAGCGGGCCGGGCGCGATGGCGTTGGAGTCGATGTGGAAGGCGCGCAGTTCCTCGGCCAGCGCCTCGGCCAGGCGCGTGACGGCGATCTTGGTGACGGTGTAGGCGCTGCAATTGGGAATGGGCGCCGCACCCGCGCCGGAGATAAAGACGAGCTTGCCGTAGCCCCGCTGCTTCATGCCCGGCAGCGCCTTGCGCGCGCAGAGCATCGCGCCAAAGACGTTGATGTCGAACGCGGCCTCCCACGCGCTGAAGTCCACCTCCTCCGCCGGGCCGATGGGGCCGTAGATGCCGGCGTTGTTGACGAGAATGTGCAGGTCGCCCAGCGGCGCGGCGGCGGCGAACAAGCGGTCGATGTCCGCCGCCTTCGACACGTCCGCAGGAACGCCAACCAGTTGTTGTCCGGTCCGGAGACGCGGACGCAATTCGCCGAGCGTCTTCTCGACATCCGCCCCCGTGCGCGCGCAGAACGCCACACTCGCGCCCTCACGGAGGTACGTCTCAACGATGGCGCGGCCCAAGCCCTGGCTGCCACCGGTGACAATCGCGTTGCGGCCCTGAAGTTTCATGCGCGTCCGACCGAAAGATGCTCAACGCCCGCGATGCCTTTCAATTCCTTTTCCAGAAAACGGTTCGCGTCCACAAAGACGCGATTGCGCATCGTCGGGACGGCCTCCGCCCACGGCGCGGCCCGAATCGCGGGCCACTCGGTGCAAACCGCAGCGGCATCCGCGCCGTTCACCGCATCGGCGGCGTCGGCTGTCAATGCGACCGAAGCGAGTTCCGATGGCAACGATTTCACCGCCGGGTCGAAGGCGCGAACGATGGCGCCCGCCTTCAACAAGTCACCAATCAACTCGACCGCCGCGCTGCGTCGCAGCGTGTCAGTGTCCGGCTTGTAGGTCAGGCCGAGCACCGCGATGACCTTGCCGCGCAACTCGCCCAACCGAGTCTGCAAGCGGCGGAGCGCCCAGCCGCGATGCTGATCATTGCTTTGCTTGATGGCCGGAATGAGTGCGAGCCTTTCGCCCGACGCGGCGCCGAGCTTCGTGAGCGTGACCACGTCGCGCGCCAGCGTGCCGCCGGCGAACGGTCCGCCGGGACCGAGGTAGGCGCGCGGGCCGATGCGCACATCGCTCTTGAGGCCGGCGGCAACTTCCTTCGCGTCCGCGCCCGCGTGCTCGCAGAGCCGGGCGATCTCGTTGATGAAGGTGATGCTGACGGCGAGAAAGGAGTTGAGCGCGTGCTTCACCATCTCGGCCGATTCGGTGCGCATGAAGAGGACTTGCGGCGTGAACGGTTTGAAGAGTTCCTCCAGCAACGCCCGCCTCGCGTCGTCGCGTGTGCCGACCACGACGCGCTCGGCTTTCTCGAACGCTTCGATGGCTTTGCCAAGCCGCAGGTTTTCCGGCGAGCAGGCGAAATGAAACTGCGGGAACTCTTTCTCCAACGCGCGGCAGGTGCCGACCGGAAGCTGCGAGGAGATGAGCACGAGAGCGCCCTTCGGCAAATGCTTCAACGCGCCGCGCAGTAGCGCCAGTACGGCCTCCACGTCGGACTCGTCGTTGTCGTTGACCGGCGTGTCGGAGCACAGCCACAGCACGTCGGTTTTCGCGCACGCAGCCCCGGGGTCGGTGGTGAAGGCGAGCCGCTGGGCAACCAACCCCTGAGTGATCAGCCCATCGAGGCCCGGCTCGAACAACGGGGCCTTGCCCGAATTGAGCTGCGTGACGTTTGCCGCATCGAAGTCCAGACCGATGACTTGAAAATGCTTCGCGCAGCACGCCGCCGTGACGCTGCCGAGATGCCAGAGACCAAGGACCGTGACGTTCATGCGGCGTTACTTGCGCGTCTCATAGACCCAGCGGTTCTGTTGCAACCATTGGAGCGTGCGCCCGATGCCCTGTTCAATCGTCAGCGTCGTGTTCCAGCCGGTGGCGCGGATTTTCTTCGTGTCGAGAAAGATGAACGGGTTGTCGCCCACCCAGCCCTTGCTGCCGCCGGTGTAATCGAGGCGCGGCTCGAGGCCGAGCGCTCGGCAGAGGTAGCCGATCGAGTCGTTGACCCGCACGTACTCGTCGCAGCCGAGGTTGTAGACTTCGACGCGGTGCTTCGCCTTCCTCGCCGTGCCGGTGTTCATCACGTGCAGCATCGCGGAGAGACAATCGCCGACGTAGAGGTAGCTCTTGCGCTGCGTGCCGTCGCCGAGAACGCGCAGGTGATCGGGGTGGTCGAGGAGCTGTTTGTAGAAATCGAAGACGTGCCCGTGCGTGTAGCGCTCGCCAAGGATCGACACGAACCGGAACACGTAACCCTCGAAGCCGAAGCCCTCGCAGT
>DATDFH010000224.1:0-13113 GCA_036522715.1 Verrucomicrobiia bacterium | reverse complement strand
GTCGCCACCTCGGTCACCCAGAACGCCAGCAACGCCATCGTGTAACTGATGAGAAACGTCAGCAACGCCGCCAGCACCACCGACACGGCGAACCACCCGAGCGTCGCCGCATCCGCCGGCAGCACGAAGAACTCGCGCAGGTAAAACACAAACCCCGCCACCGGCAGCAGCGCGACGCCCGTGTAGATCAACCGCCCCGCGCAGAACAGGCTCAGCCGATACGTGAGGTAGTCGATGGGCTTGAGCAGGAACTGGCTGATGTTCCCGTCCTTGATGTCGGCGGCGATCAGCCAGTCGTCCTCGCTCACCGCCGTCAGCGAATCGACGATGGTGACGAGCACGTAGTAGGAAGTCATCGCCGCCAGCGAATAGCCGCCCACGTCGCTGCCGGTGTCCTTGCTCGCGTACACCGCGCGCCACAGGAAGATCGTGGCCATCAACGGCACGAACCCGAAGAGCACGCGCGCGAGGTAATTCACCCGGTACACGAGCTGGTTCTGGATGCCGATGTTGACAACGTGGAGATACTTCTTCAACGCGCGGCGAATATGGAGCGCCGCTGCCGCATCGGCAATGTTGCAACAGCGGCGCTTCACGGGCCTTCTTCACGCCCTGCGTCGTTGACCAACCAACGGTTCCCCGGTTGAATCAGCGCGGCCATGACGCCTGCCGAGTTCAAACGTAAGTGGACGCGCTACTCCGGGAAGGAATCCGCCGCCTACCAGGAACATTTCAACGACCTCTGCCGCTTGCTCGGCCAGCCGACGCCGGTGGAGGCTGATCCGAGCGGCAACGATTTTTTCTGCTTCCAAAAGGCGTCATCAAGGAAGCCGGACTGCTCCCGCTGGACGAACAAACTGGCGAGCCGAAGAAAGGCTTCGCCGATGTGTGGAAGAAGGACTGTTTCGGCTGGGAATACAAGGGCAAGAAAAAGGACCTCGATGAAGCGTACAAGCAGCTCCTCCGCTACCGCGAATCGCTGCTCAATCCGCCGCTGCTCGTGGTCTGCGATTTCGAGCGCTACATCGTCAAGACCAACTTCAACGGCACGGTTCAAGCGGTCCACGAGTTCACCAACGACCACATTGACCATCCGGAGAACTGGCGGAATCTCCGCGCCTGCTTCGAGGACCCTGATTTCCTCAAGCCGCAGCGCACCACCGCCGAGGTCACCGAGAACCTCGCTTCGCAAATCGCCGAAGTCGCCCGTTCGCTCCAAGAGCGCGAGAGCGTGGAACTCGCCGACGCCCGCAATCGCGAAGAAGTCAACGTGGCCCAGAAGAAAAACCTGCGCATCGCCCGCTTCCTCAATCGCATCAGTTTCTGCTTCTTCGCCGAGGACACCGGATTGCTCCCCAAGCGCATCTTCGCCGAGATCGCCAAGTCCGGGCTGGGCGATCCGAAATTCCTCTCCGAGCGCTTGGAGGAACTTTTTCGCGTCATGGCCAAGGGCGGCTCCTTCGGCCACCACAAGATTCGCCATTTCAACGGGCACCTCTTCGAGGATTCGACCGTCTTTGAACTCACCGAGGCGGAAATCCGCAAACTCGCCGACGCCGCCGAGCGCGACTGGCAGTTCATCGAGCCGAGCATCATGGGCACACTCTTTGAGCGGGCGATTGACGAGCGGCATCGCGCCCAGCTTGGCGCCCACTACACCAGCCGGGCGGACATCGAAACGCTCGTCGAACCCGTGCTCATGGCGCCCTTCCGCCGCGAGTGGGCGAAATTGAAAGGCGAACTCGCTCCCGCATACGTCAAGGGCAAGGGCACGAAGGAACATCGCGAGAAGCTGGCGAAGTTCCTCAAAAAACTCTCCACCGTCACGGTGCTCGACCCGGCGTGCGGCAGCGGCAACTTCCTCTACGTCTCCCTGCAATTGCTCCTGGGGCTGGAAAAGGAAGTCGTCACGTTCGCCACGCAACTCGGCTTTTCATTCAAGCCGCAAGTGGGCGTGCAGCAGTTGAAGGCCATCGAGATCAATCCCTACGCTTTCGAGCTGGCGCAGGTCTCCGTGCAAATCGGCTACCTGCAATGGCGGCGCGACAACGGCTTTGACAACGACCGCACGCCCGTGCTGCAAGTGCTGGACGGTTTCGAGAACAAGGACGCGCTGCTCAATCAGACCTTTCGCAAGAAGCCCAAGAGCTTGAAGGAAGCGCGGGCCGAGGAACACGCCGAAGATGACACGATGAAAGTTTACACCGAGCGCGCATGGCCAGAATGTGATGTCATCGTCGGCAATCCGCCGTTCCTTGGGACGAAGAAGCTCCGCTCTGAGCTTAGCGACGATTACGTCGAAGAACTTTTCAAGGTTTACGCCAATCGAATTCCAAACTTCAGTGATCTTTGCTGTTACTGGTTTGAGAAGGCGCGAGACCTTATCGAACACGGTAAGTGCCGGCGGGCCGGTTTACTCGCCACCCAAGGGATTCGTGGCGGACTGAACCGTGAAGTCTTGAAGAGGATTCAGGAGTCAGGCCGCATATTCTTCGCCGAATCCGACCGCCCTTGGATTTTGGAAGGTGCGAATGTTCACGTTAGCATGGTCGGGTTCGACGACGGCACGGAGGAGCAGCCGGTTCTCGACGGCAAACCGGTGGTGGCAATAAACGCCAATCTGACCGCAACTGCGGACACGACGAAGGCGCTCAAGTTACGGAGCAACCAAGACATCGGATTCATTGCGGACGTTAAGGCCGGCAAGTTTGATCTCACGGAGGAGGCCGCACTCGCGATGCTTCGTTCGCCAAACCCAAACGGACTTTCAAACAGTGATGTGCTTCTTCCCTGGGTCAACAGCCTCGATATTCTCCGACGCCCGCGCACATTCTGGATTGTGGACTTTGGCTCCGATCTTCCGCTCGAATCTGCCACGCGATATGAAAAGCCATTCGCAAAGATAGAAGCGGACGTTTTTCCAGAACGCTCAAAAGTGAAGCGCAAGAGCTATCGCGATTACTGGTGGATTCACGCCGAGCCCTGCGACGAAATGCGGAAGATGATCAAACCGCTGATGCGTTTCCTTGTGACGACAACGGTTTCCAAGCACCGCGTTTTTGCTTGGCTGACGGCACCCACGTTACCCGACCACCAACTTGTCGCCTTTGGGCGCTCCGATGACTACTTCTTTGGGATTCTTGAATCACGATTGCACCAAGTTTGGGCGTTGAAGCAAGGGACACGGCTTGAAACCCGCCCACGCTACACGCCGACAACCTGTTTCGAGACGTTTCCATTTCCTTTCGCCGACGATTTGCGGCCACCCTCTGCGCCGCCGGTCAGACCTTCGCCAAAACCCAAGCCGTCCGAACCCGACCGCACTTACGCCGAGATGCTGGCAGCGAAGTATTACATGGGCAAAGAGGAGGCGTCGCCTTACGGCAGTTCGACCAAGACGCCGGACGAACACCGCGCCGCGATTGCCGCAGCCGCGCAGGAGTTGAACGAACTGCGCGAGCGCTGGCTCAATCCGCCCGAATGGACGGTGGAAAACATCCTGGAATTCCCCGGCTCCGCCGACGGCCCATGGGCGCGCTACGTTCACAAGCCCGACAAGCACGGCATCGGCACTGTCCGTTATCCGCGCCTCGAACCACGCGACGCCGAGTGCGCCGCCAAGCTCAAGAAGCGCACGCTCACGAACCTTTACAACGAGCGCCCCGCGTGGCTCGACCTCGCCCACAAGAAACTGGACGCCGCCGTCGCCGCCGCCTACGGCTGGCCCGCTGATTTGAGTGACGAACAGATTCTGGAAAAGCTTCTCGCCCTGAACCTCGAACGCGCCGCCAAGGAAGCGAAAGCGGCGGAGAAACCTGCGCGCAAAGTGCAGCGGGAGAAACACGGGGACGAATTGGTATGAGCAAACGCCCGAAGAGAATCGCGGGCACGCAGTCCCTCAGCGATAAGATGGTGTTTCGGGTGATGCGCCAGTCGAACAAGCTGCGCAACCCGCGCCGCCTGCCGCGGACCATCACCACGACGGGCCAGCCACGGGGGGCGGAGTGGACGCTGCAAGAGCAGGCTCTGCTGGGAAAGATGCCCGACGCGGAGGTTGCCCGGCGTTTGGGACGAACGTTCGTCGCCACCCAGCTCCGGCGCGAGCGGCTGGGGATTCCGATGCACGGGCAACCGGCCATGAGATTCAAACCCTGGACACCGGAGGAACTGGCGCTGCTCGGCACCATGCCGGATCGCCTGCTGGCGCGCGAACTCCGGCGCACGGTGATCGCGGTCACGGACCGGCGTTCGAAGATGAACATTCCAGCCAAGATCGAGGGCTATCATCGCTGGCGTCCGGAGGATGACGCGTTGCTGGGTCAACAACCCGACCATTACATCGCGGGGCTGCTGGGAATCTCCGTCGTCGCCGTGCGAAGGCGCCGAAGCGCCTTGAAGATTCACAAGCGTCCGCCGACGCCGCGTTGCTTTCAGGAGTGGACCCCGGAAGAAGATGCCTTGTTGGGAACAGCGAGTGATGCCGAGATTGCGCGACGGCTGAATTGCGCCAACACCACAGTGATGCAGCGGCGCCACAGGCTTGAAATTCCCGCCTATGTGCCGAACTGGGCGGCGGAGGAAGATGAACTGTTGAAGCAATGCAGCGACGCGGATGTCGCCCGGCGGTTGGGGCGCACACTGGGCGCGGTCAAAGGCCGCCGAAGCAGGTTGAGACTGCCGCAGATTGATCCGCCGTTCGCCTGGTGGAAGCCGGAAGAAGACAAGTTGCTGGGCACCGCGCCGGATGCGGAAATTGCCCGGCGACTGGGCCGCTCCGAGCGTGCGGTCAAGAATCGCCGGCTCTTGCTGCGGATCAAATTTCCCAACCCGCGCCGGCCCTGGCCGCCAGAGGAACTGGCCCTGCTGGGCACGCTGCCCGATGCCATTTTGGCAAAGAAATTTGATCGCCCGGAATCCGCCGTGCGCTCCAAACGCCTGCGATTTGACCGCCCCAAGCCATCGGGAAGGGCAACCGGCTGAAGCGTGTTCACGGGCGATGTTGGATGGCATTCCTAGCTATCGGCGTCTCGATGCTGATCGGCTGGCTCATCTGGCGACTGTCACGGCGGTGACCCTGCCTCCGCTAATGCGCTAAGGCTGCCTCGTACATCGCCCGCTAGGTTGATGCGCCTCGCTCAGGAGCTGCACAGCCTTCCCCGGAAGCTGAACAGCTTTTCCCAAAAACTGTTCAACACCGCCTGAGAAGCTGAACAGCTTTCATCAAAAGTTGATCAACATCGCCTGAGAAGTTGAACAGCTTTCCTCGCCATGTTGATCAACATCGCCTGAGAAGTTGAACAACTTTCCTCGCCATGTTGGTCAACATTCCGCCGAAGTTGAACAACTCCGGTCGCAAGGTTGAACAGCATTCCCTGAAAGTTGAACAACTTTTCCCAATTGTTGAACAGCTTTTGGGGAAAATGTCCCAAGTTCCGGGACAACACTGGCGCATCTTGGGACACCACGAGTCGCTTTTCCGAGGGGTCGTTCGCCATTCCATGCGCGTCGGTCAGGATTTTTCGCGTCCATGCGTCTTGCGTCGCAGTCACTTGCGTTAACGGCCGGAGTGGTTTCGGAAATCTGGCGATCAACGAGGTCTATGTCGCCGCGTTAAGAGAATCAGCCGGGCGGGTTGACCGGCGCGAGTGTCAAAACCAGAACAACGGGCGCCGGGCCAGTTCCCGCGGTGCCGAGGCGTATCGCACCGACCAACCAGCGCGCCGGCCCCAATGATGAAGTTCTTCGTCGCCAAGTCGGCGGCTACACGCCGATCGGATGCCACGCGGTCTTGAACTCGACGGTGTCGAGAATCCAGTAAGGGTCCTCGGCCTTCGCGTTGAACCAGTCGTCCTCGGCGAGGGAGTGGTTGTGGTAACGCTTCAGGTTGAGCGCGGTGCCGGAGCGGAGCTTGGCGCTCAGTTCGGGAAGTCCCGCGCCATCGACAATGGCGTTCACGTCCATGTGTGACGCGATGTGCGCGACAAGTTCGTCGCGTTTGCCGGCGAGGATGTTCACCACGCCGCCGGGCAGATCGCTCGTGGCAAGAATTTCCGCAAACGTCAGCGCGGGCAGCGGCGCCTTCTCGGACGGGATCACGATGGCGGTGTTGCCGCTGAGGATCACGGGCGCGAGCAGCGAGACCATCGGCAGCATCACCGGAATGTCCGGCGCGAGCACCACGACGACGCCCGTCGGCTCCGGCGTGGTGAAGTTGAAGTGCGAACTGGCCACCGGATTCACGCTGCCGAAAATCTGCTGATACTTGTCCGTCCACCCGGCCCAATAAACGAGGCGGTCGATCACAGTGGCGACGCCGTTGCGGGCCTTGTCCATGGTGACGCCGTGTGAGCGGGAGACTTCGCGCGCCAAATCCTCGGTGCGGCCTTGGAGCATCTCGGCGGCGCGGTAGAGGATTTGTCCACGGTTGTAGGCGCTGGCCTTGGCCCAGCCGTCGTGCGCGGCGCGCGCGGCCACGACGGCGTCGCGGAAATCCTTGCGCGAGGCCCAGCAGTAGTTGTCGAGCGCCTCGCCGCCGGGACCGTGCGCGGTCAGATACTTGCCACTCTCGCCGCGGACAAATTTGCCGCCGATATAGAGCTTGTAGGTCTTGCGAACATCGAGCCGTGAAGACATGCGCCGGAGCGTAACGGCGCAGTCGCAAGTTCCAAGAGCAAAGCTTTGCGCTTGGAGCGCAAGCCCTGCCGGCCTAGCTTGAAGCCACGCTGCCGATGAAGTTCGCCCCGCTGCTGATGTCTCCGAAGAAAGCCCGCACGCCCCGCGCGCGGCGGATGCGGCGCTGGGTCATGGCTCTGGCGCTCTACTCGATCACGGGCTTCCTCATCGCGCCGGCGATCCTCAAATGGCAGCTCGTCAAGCAACTGCCTAAATTCACGCGGCGGCAGGCGGCGATCCGCCAAGTGCGGATGAATCCCTTCGCGCTCTCACTCACCATCCGCGGCCTCGCGCTCACCGAGACCAACGGTGAACCGTTCGCCGCCTTCGACGAGTTTTACGCAAACTTCCAGCTCTCGTCGCTCTTCCGGTGGGCGTGGACCTTTGGCGAAATCAGCCTCAAGCACCCGACGGCAAACGTCGTGCGCGGCGCCGACGGGCAATTCAACTTCGTCAACCTCCTCAGTGCTTCGAACAACACACCGGTTGCAGAGCCGAAGCCTTCGCTGACACTTCCGCGCGTGCTCGTGCAGCGCCTTGTCGTCACCAACGGCGTGGTTACGTTCACCGACCGCACCCGCGCCACGCCGTTTCGCGCCGAGTACGGTCCGACCGATCTCAACCTGAAGGACTTCACGACGCGCCGCCAGAAGGACAGTCCCTACGTGTTCATCGCGACCACGGGCGACGGAGAGAGCTTCGCGTGGTCAGGTACCGTTTCCGTGAATCCGCCGCAATCGACGGGTGCGTTCAAACTCGCCGGCATCCCGCTCAGGAAGTATTCGCCCTATCTCGCCGAGTTCACCACCGCGCAAATCTTCCGCGGCACGCTCGCAATCGACGCCTCGTATCGACTCAACGCCTCCGCCGCACCACTCAAACTCGACGTGACCAATGCAGGCGTCCAGCTCGACGATTTCAAAATTCAGGCACCCGAAGGCGACACGGTGCTGACGATCACCAACCTGTTCGTCACGAACGCGTCCGCCAGCCTCGGCGGCCGCGAAGCACGCGTGCCGCTGGTGGCATTGAGCGGGGGCACAGCGCTGGCCCGGCGGGAGGCGGATGGGAAACTGAATTTGCTCAAGTTGCTCGTTGCGCAAACAAACGCCGTCACCAGATCCGCGACTAACGAAGCAAGTTCCGGGCAAGCAGCGGCCTGGAAGCTTTTCGTGGACGAGTTCGACCTCAAGGGTTTCGCCGTGACGGTGCAAGATCGCACGCCGCCGGAACCGATGGAGCTGGGGCTCGATGACCTACGCGTGAACCTCAAAGGATTCTCCACCGAGTCGAACACGCCGCTCAACGTGACGCTGGCATTCAAAGGTCGCGCCGGCGGCTCCGCGCAAGTCGAAGCCAACGGAACACTGTTGCCGCTGGCCATTGATGCGAAGGTGAGCGCCGCCGATCTTCCACTCAAACCGATGCAGCCGTACGCCGAGCAATTCACTCATCTGGTCATCCAGAGCGGTGTCGTGACCTCGGAAGGCAGGCTCCGCTACGCGCCAAATGCGACCAAGGGTCCGATGATGCGCTTTGACTCCGACCTGGAGGTGACGGGATTCCAACTGAACGAGACGTTGTCCTCCCAAGAGTTGGTGCGTTGGGACACGCACAGCATCCGGGGAATCCAGGTGGAAATCGGGCAAGGTTTCAACCCACAGCGCGTCAAGATCAACGAGATCAAGTTCAAGGGGCTTAACGCAGGGGTGACGATCCTTTCCAACGGGCAGCCCAATGTGTTCGCGTTGGTCAAGCCGCCGCCGGCGGGAACACCAGCGACTTCGACGCTGCAATCCGAGGCCAATGCCGCCGCGAAACCGATGGAGTTTCCCATCGAGGTCGGCTCGTTCGTCCTCGACCATTGTTCGCTGCACGCGACCGACTTTTCGGTCAAGCCGCGGTTCAACACGAGCGTCGAGCAAATCGACGGCACGTTCCGCGATCTCAAGTGGCCCAAGCCCGGCCGCACGGTCATCGATCTCGCCGGCAAAATCAGCGCGCTCGCGCCGTTCTCGATCAAAGGCGCGGTGACGCCCGACCCAAAGCAGCTATTCGTGGACCTCGCGCTGGCGTTCAAGAACAGCGACCTCACGCCACTCAGCCCTTACAGCGAGAAATTCGTCGGCCACCCGTTGAACAAGGGCAAGCTCACGTTCGATCTGCGCTACCAAATCGAGAACCGGGCGCTCAATGCCTCGAACGTGCTCGCGATTGATCAACTCACGCTCGGTCCGCGCGGCACTTCCACCAACGCCACCAAGCTGCCCGTGCGACTGGCCGTGGCGCTGCTCAAGGATCGCGACGGTCGCATCAACCTTGACCTGCCTGTCACTGGCAGCCTCGACGATCCGAAGTTCAGCATTGGCGGTGTGATCCTCAAGGTGTTCGTGAACCTGCTGGTAAAGGTCGCGACTTCACCATTCGCGTTGTTGGGTGCGATGTTTGGTGGCGGCGAAGAGTTGCAGTACGTCGATTTCGCACCCGGCTCGGCGGTGATTTCCGACGCGCAGACCAACAAGCTCGGCAAACTCACCAAGGCACTGTTCGAGCGACCGGCGTTGAACCTAGAAATCAGCGCGTCGGTCGATCCGCTGGCCGATCGCGAGGTCGTTTCGAAACAGAAGCTCAAAGACTCGATCAAGAAAATGCGCATCGAAGAACTGTCGCGCCGTGGCAAACCCACACCGACGTTGTCGGAACTGGAGCTTGAAGATGGCGACTACGATCGGTTGCTGCGAAAGGCGTACAAGGATGCGTTCAACACCACGCCGGAGAAGGCCCTGCGCGACGTCCAGGCCGCTGCCGCAATCACCAATGCAGCGGACAGAAGCCCGGCGCTTCCCGGTGGATCATCGGCTGTCCAAGTTCAAAAAGGCGGCGTGCTCCTAGTTCAGGGTGTCGGCGCAAAAGCCTCAAAGATCGAGGACTCGAAGGCAGGTACCGACGGCAAAGCGCCCACACGCCCAAAAACTGAAGGCGAGTTGATCCGCGACGAATTGGAGCGACGACTTGCGACTACCGTGATGGCGACGGACGACGACCTGCGCGATCTGATGCAGCGACGCGCGCAAGCTGTGCAAAGGTTTCTGCTCGATTCTGGAAGGGTCACGGCCGAGCGGCTGTTTCACATCGCACCGAAGCCGTTTGATCCGGACGCGAAGGGTCTGCCGCGCGTGGTGTTCTCTCTCAATTGAATGGATTCGCGATGACGAAAGACGAAGCCATCACCGCCTTTCTCGATCGCTTCAATGAGTGCGTCAGCAATGGAACTTTCACCCGGCTCACGCTCTCGCAACCGGCACCGGGAAGCACACGCCCACTGCGGGTTCTCGGCCGGTTGATCGACCTTCGCGGCGGGTTGCACCTCTCGCTCACGCTGCGGCACGAGACAAAAGACATCACGCGCAACCTGCCCGCACGCGAGGCGGCCGGCTGGTTGCGCGAACAACTCGGCGCCGAGTTCTACGGCGCGCAACTCGGCACGACGAACGGCGACTGGCAACTCGTCATTCCGCGCGGTGGCCAAGCACGACTCATCGCGCACAAATCCGCCGTCGCTGCTGCCCCGTCGCGTTCGCACGATCAACGGAAGGAACAAACCCTCGACGCCTCGGCCAACGCCTGGCTCCACGGCCTCGGCGTGACCGATGCCGCTGGCAAGGTGCGCCCAGCGATGGCCGACAAGCACCGGCAGATCAATCGGTATCTGGAAATCCTCACGCACCTCGCGCGGGACTGCGGATGGATCGGAACGCCGGAGTTGACTCTCGCCGACATGGGCTGCGGCAAGGGTTACCTCACATTCGGTGCGTGGCACTTGTTCAACCGAAAACTCGACGTGCGAGCGCACGTGCTCGGTATCGAGACGCGGGAAGACTTGGTGGAGACGACGAATGCACTCGCGCAGAAGATCGATGCGAAATCCCTGCGCTTTGTTCGTGGCGACATCGCCAGTGCGGAACTTCCGAAGCTCGATGCGTTGATCGCCCTTCATGCCTGCAACACCGCCACCGACGACGCCATCCGCCGCGGCATCGAACTTGGAGCCAAGCTCGTCATCGTCGCTCCGTGCTGCCACAAGGAACTGCGCCCGCAACTCGGCAAGCCGGAACCGCTCGCGGCCGTGTTGCGCCACGGCATCATGGAGGAGCGCCTGGCCGAGTGGCTCACTGACGGCCTCCGCGCGCTCTTCCTCGAATGGGCCGGTTACCAGACCAAGCTCATGGAGTTCGTCTCGACCGAACACACGCCCAAGAACCTCATGCTCGCCGCCGTGCGCGAGCGGGAGCCGTTCGTCGACGACGCGGCGCGCGCTCGGATCGTGGAGTTGAAGAAATTCTTCGGCATCCAGTATCATGCGCTTGATCCTCTGCTCGCGGGAGCCGACGTGAGGAGGCTCACTTTAGCTTCAGGGAAAAGTTAGAGCCTCCCCATGTCGGCTGCTACGAACGATGAACTGGAACGCGATTGATTGGGCGGCGCTGGAACGGATGCGCGCGGCGTTCCTCGAAGGCACCGCTGGCGCGGGCGACTACTGGCAGAGCGAAAGTGATCTCGCGAGTTACGACGCCACCTTCGCCCAGCGCATCGGCTGGAAATGGGACTACGTGCTGGCTGAGTTGACGCGACGCGGTTGGGCACCGCCACGCGGAGAGCTGCTCGACTGGGGTTGTGGAAGTGGCATCGCGCACCGGGCTTTTCTCGATCACTTCGGCGCCGAGCCTGTGACGCAGCTCCGGCTCGTGGACCGTTCGGAACTCGCCGTCCATTACGCGAGCCGTCGCGCAAAAGAACGATTTCCCAACCTCGACGTGGCCTGCGGCCAGCCTGGCTCCCCTGCCCTGCTGTTGCTCAGCCACGTGCTGACCGAACTGAACCCGCACGCGTTCGAAACGCTCATCGCGCTTGCCCACCGCGCCTCCGCCGTCATCTGGGTTGAGCCGGGCACGCACGACGCGAGCCGCGCGCTGATCGCCGTGCGCGAGAAGTTGCGCGGCGATTTCCACGTCATCGCGCCGTGCACGCATCAAGCCGCGTGCGGAATGCTCGTGTCCGGAAACGAAAGGCATTGGTGCCATCACTTCGCCGCGCTGCCCGCCGGGGTGTTCACCGATTCGAACTGGGGCAGGTTTGCGCATCTCGCGGGAATTGATCTGCGCAGTCTGCCGGTGAGCTTTCTCGTGCTTGCCCGCCGGCCGCCGCCATCGCTGCCGGCGGGCGCGGTGCGTGTCATCGGCCGGCCACGGGTTTACAAGGCGCACGCGCTCTTGCTCGGATGTGATGAATCGGGTGTGCGCGAGCGGCGCCTCGACAAGCGGCAGTTGCCCGAGGTGTTCCGCCGCGCGAAGAAAGACGAACTCGATCCGCTCCAAGTCTGGCGTTGCGACGGTGACGTGATCGCCGAGACACGGGCGCTTTGATTCGCACAGCCCGTGCGAGATCAATCTTGAAACAGCGTCGCGAATCATCGAATCATCCGCCCCTCAATGCGTCTGGAACACCGGCCCACGTTGGCCATCGAATCCCGAATTATGAAGCTGCCCAGAATCCTTGTCGCCACGCTGACCTCCCTCCTGCTCGCCGCGAGCGCGCCGGCCGCCGACAGGCTCGAACTCAAACCCGGCGACCACGTCGCGCTGATCGGCAACGCGCTCGCCGACCGGATGCAGCACCACGGCTGGCTGGAGACGCTCATCGTCGCGCGCTTCCCGAAGCACGACCTCGTCTTCCGCAACCTCGGCTTCTCCGGCGACGAGGTCGCGGGATTCCTCGACAAGCCGGGCAAGGATGACAAGAACCTCCGCAATCGCTCGGAAAACTTCGGCTCATCCGACGATTGGCTCATGCGTGTGAAGGCCGACGTCATCCTCGCCTTCTTCGGTTTCAATGAGTCGTTCGCCGGCGACGCGGGCCTCGCGAAGTTCAAGAAAGACCTCGGCCAGTTCCTGACCGAAACCAAGGGCAAGAATTTCAGCGGCAAAGGCGCGCCGCGCATCGTGTTGTTCTCACCCATCGCCGCCGAGAGATCGAACGACCCGAACCACCCCGCCACCGAGGCGAGCAACGCCAACCTCAAAAAGTATGCTGCCGCGATGGCCGAGGTCGCCATGGCCAACGGCGTGCCGTTCGTGGACCTGTTCCCGATCTCACAGCAGCTCTACGCGGACGCGGCGAAGCAGAAGCAGACGCTCACCTTCAATACCATTCACCTCACCGAGGCCGGCGACAAAGCGCTCGCGCCGGAAATTTTCCGCGCCCTGTTTGGCGAAACCGCGCCGTCGGGCAAGCTGGAGAAGCTCCGCGCGGCGATCAACGAGAAGAACGCCGAGTGGCACGCCCGTTATCGCACCGTTGACGGTTACAACGTCTATGGCGGCCGGTCGCAGTTGAGCTACGGCGCGGCGCTCGTGAATTCGAAGACCCCGGCCGCGCTGCCCA
>DATDFH010000223.1:0-9483 GCA_036522715.1 Verrucomicrobiia bacterium | reverse complement strand
CTTCTGTTTCGGCCCGCCGCCCGATGGACGCGCCGCTTGGAAGATCGGATTGGAGAATCCGCTCGAGCCCGGAAAGGTCTGGATCGCCCTCGCCGTGCAGAACAAAGCCGTCGCCACCTCCGGCGATTACCTCCGGCATTTCACGCGAGACGGCGATCGCTACGGCCACATCCTCGACGTGCGCACCGGCCGGCCCGTGGACAGCGCCGTGCGCGCCGTCAGCGTCATCGCGCCCAACTGCACGATCGCGGGGATGCTCTCCACCGCGGCGTTGGTGCTGGGCGCGGAGGAGGGTTTGAGACTCATCGACAATTACTTCCAAGCCGAGGGCTGCATCATCACCGACACCGGAAGGATTCCCAGCCGAAAATTCTATGAACACGTTACGAAGTGAACTCGCACTGGCCGCCGCGCTCGCGGTGATTTCATCGAACGCCCTCGCGGCGCAGCTCAAGCCCGGCGACGCATTCCCCGCCCTCGGCGACTTTCAACTCGAAGGCCGCGTGCCCGATCTCAAGGGCAAGGTTGTGCTCGTGGATTTCTGCGCGTCGTGGTGCGGGCCGTGCCGCGCGTCGTTCCCGACGATGGACGATCTGCACACGCGCTACGCCGGCAAGGGCCTCGTGATCCTCGCTGTCAGCGTGGACGAGAAACGCGCCAACTTCGAAGCCTTCGTCAAAAGGACGCCTGTGCAATTCGCTGTCGTGCGCGACGCGCAGCAGAAGCTCGTTGCCGCGGCGCATGTCGAGACGATGCCCACGTCGTTCCTCCTCGACCGCAAGGGCAATGTGCGTTTCGTCCACAGCGGCTTCAAAGGTCGCGAGACCAAACAGAAGTACGAGCAAGAACTCGCTTCGCTGCTCGTCCCGTCAGCTCAGTGATTGATTCAACCATGAAAACCAAACTCTTCCTCCTTACCGGCGTGGGCGCGATGCCGCCAACCGGCGACGCATTTTCCGCGAACGCGTGATGGCGCCGTGAACCAGCATTTCGCGCTTCGCACGCGGCGACGCCGGCGATAGACTACGGCGCACGATGACGAACAAACGTCTCCTCCCGCTAATCGCTGCCGCGGCGCTTCTTTTCGGCGGCTGCGCCGGTGAACGTTTCACCGCCTACGTGGGCCAGCCGCCCAACTGGCCCACCGCCCCCGGCGCGTTCGTCCAAGAGCGCCACGGCGTGCGCGTGTATCGCGGCTACCCGGAGCGGCCGTATGCGATTACTGGCCGCATTGAGTTGCGGCGCGGCGCGCTGGCCGATCTGGAGTTCGCCGCCGCGGTTCAGGCCAGACGCCACGGCGCCGACGCGGCGATCATCGTCAACAGCGCGCGCGGCCGCCGGAAGTCGCAGGTCGAATTGAGCTACGAGGAATTCCTCGCCGGCAAGGCCACCTTCCCGAAGGAACTCGCCGGTCCCCTGCCCTTGCAGCAGCAGACGGCGACGGTTTACCTGATCCTGTTCAAGAACTGAGCCGGGCGCGCCGCTCGACTGCATACTCTTACTCGTTCTCTTACTCTCCCCCGGAAACCGAGTAAGAGTAGGAGTAAGAGAACGAGTATGAAGGGGCCAAAAATACCACTTGCGCCCGCGCGTTTTCGGCCTAATCTCCGCCTCCGCCTGAGCACCGCGTGTGCGGATGTTCTTTGAGGCTGAGAAACGTGAAGTAAACCATCAACCTAACCTTCAACCCTCCGTTGCCACCGCAACGCCCGGTTCGTTAGGCAATGGAGACTTGGAACAATTCCCCAAGTTTCCCCGCAGAGAGAAGTATTGTCATTATGCTGACCATGGAAGAGGCCCTGGCGCACAGCCCCCGCTTTGCCGCCGGCCAGATCGTCAAAGGCACCGTCATCGAAGTCCGTCCCAAGGAAGTCCTCGTCGATATCGGTTACAAGAGTGAAGGCGTCGTCTCGGGCGGCGAGTTCAAGGACATCAAAGCCGTGAAAGTCGGCGATGAAGTCGAGGTCCTCATCGAGCGCCTCGAGGACAAGGAAGGCATGGTCATCCTTTCGAAGGAAAAGGCCGAGTTCAAAAAGAACTGGGAGCGCATCCTCACCACCGCCAGCGAAGGCACCACCGTCCCCGGCAAGGTCACCGCCGTCGTCAAGGGCGGGCTCATCGTCAACATCGGCGTCGAGGCCTTCCTGCCCGCCTCGCAGATCGACATCATCCCGCCGCGCAATCTCCAGCAGTTCCTCGGCAACGTCTATGAGTTCAAGGTCGTCAAGATCAACCCCGAGCGCGAGAACGTCGTGCTCTCCCGCCGCGAATTGATCGAGCAGGAGCGCAACGAGCGCCGCCAGAAGCTCCTCACCCAGATGGTCCCCGGCGACGTCATCAAGGGCATGGTCAAGAACCTCACCGACTTCGGCGCATTCATCGACCTCAACGGCATCGACGGCTTGCTCCACATCACCGACATGTCTTGGGGCCGCATCAGTCATCCGAGCGAATTGCTCAAGGTCGGCCAGGAAATCGACGTCGTCGTGCTCGACATCAACAAGGAAAAGGAACGCGTCTCCCTCGGCCTCAAGCAGAAGATGGCCAACCCGTGGGACAACATCGAGGCCAAGTTCCCCGTCGGCGCCAAGGTCAAGGGCAAGGTCGTCAACCTCGTCCCCTACGGCGCGTTCGTGGAACTCGAACCCGGCGTCGAGGGCCTCGTGCACGTCACCGAGCTTTCCTGGACCAAGCGCATCGCCAAGCCTTCGGACGTGCTCAAGCAGGGCCAGGACATCGAGGCCATCGTCCTCGGCATCAACCGCGAAGAGCAGAAGATTTCGCTGGGCGTCCGCCAGTTGGAATCCAACCCGTGGGAGAAGGCGATGGAGAAATACGTCCCCGGCACCCGCATCAAGGGCAAGGTCCGCAACCTCACCAGCTACGGCGCCTTCGTCGAACTCGAAGAGGGCCTCGACGGCATGGTGCACGTGTCCGACCTCTCGTGGACGCGCAAAATCAACCACCCCTCCGAACTGCTCAAGAAGGGCGACGAAGTCGAGGCCGTGGTGCTCGAGGTGGACAAGGCCAACCAGCGCATTTCGCTCGGCGCCAAACAGATCACCGAGGATCCGTGGTCGAACATCGAGAAGTATTACAAGGTCGGCGACCTCGTCAGCGGCAAGGTCAGCAAGCTCGCCAGCTTCGGAGCGTTTGTCGGGATGGCCCACGACATCGACGGCCTCGTGCACATCAGCCAGATCGCCGAGGACCACGTGGACAAGATCAAGAACGTCCTCAAGCCCGGCCAGGAAGTGAACGCGCGTGTCATCAAGATCGACAAGACCGAGCGCCGCATTGGCCTCTCCATCAAGGCCGCCAACTACTCCGCCGAACAGCTCGCCGCCGAGCAGAAGATCCTCGACGCCCTCAAGCCCGGCGAGGACATGGTGGCGTTGCAGCACGCCTTTGACGAGGCTCACGAGAAGGCCGCCGAGACCCGCGAGTAAGCGCCCCTCAACTCATTCCCGCGCGGGCGGACTCGAAAGGGTCCGCCCGCTTCGCTTTCAAGGCAGCGGTGGCGACGGGGCTGGCTCAAGTACTATCCAGCAGGAAGCCACCTCACTCCACCGGCTTTGGCATTTCCTTGCAATTGATTGGCTGATCTAAATTTATGGAATGCGTTTCCGAACGTTCGGAAACCACATCCAAAAACTCGGAACGGGCAACAGAACCTTCGGAAAGCCATTCTGAAAACTCAGAATGGCTAAACTAACGTTCGGAAAACCGATCCGAAAACTCGGATCGAGCAACCGAAGCTTCGGAAGGCCATTCCGAAAACTTGGGACTGGCAAACTATCGGTTTTCGATGGGTTCTGGCGACCAAGCATGGTCAAAAGAGCCGCTTCAGCCCGATCCGGAGTCAAGTGGCGCGAACGACGGTCTTGCGCAGGACGCTGAACACGCGACGGGCGGGCGTCTGGTGAGTCCCTGCTCCTGTCACGATTGCCAGTTACCAAGCGTTTCCGGTCAGGTGGGTACGTCAGGTGCACTAAAAAAGAAAATTGTTGACTACACGGTCAACTTGAGTAAACTCTTGACCGTCGAACAACAAAAATTTCATGGGCCGAGTCAGTGACGCAAAAGAAAGATTGATGGAAGCCGTCCGGGAGCTGATCTGGGCGGGTTCCTACGGCGCCACGACCATCGACCAGATCTGCCAGAAGGCTGGCGTCAAGAAAGGCAGCTTCTACTATTTCTTCGACTCGAAGGCGGATCTCGCCGTGGCAGCGATCAATGAGGATTGGGAACAGCGCCGCCGCCCCGAACTCGATGCGATCTTCTCGCCGACGATTCCACCGCTGGAACGCCTCAAAAAGTATTGCGATTACGGATATCGATTTCAGGCTGAAATCAAAGCCAAATTCGGCTGCGTGCTGGGTTGTCCGCTCTTCACCCTTGGCGCCGAGGTGAGCACGCAGGAGGCGCCGTTGCAGAAGAAGATCCAGGAGATTCTCGACCAGAAGCGGCGGTATCTCGAATCGACGATTCGCGATGCGCACGCCGCCGGATTGATTCACGCTCCCGATGCTGAGGCCAAGGCGCGGATGCTCTTTTCCTTCTATCAGGGACTGATCACCGAGGCGCGGATTCACAACAGCCTCGAAGTCTTCCGCGGAGCAGTTCACCACACGTATGAGCTGCTGGGCGTCAAGCAACCCGTGCCCGCTTGACGGGTTGAGTTTTTTTTTGGCCTGAAAGTTGACTAAACAGACAACTACTAAACGCGAAGTTTATGAAACCGAACACGAACACTGAAACCAACACCACCACCCAATTCCTGCGCGTCACCTGTCGCGCGGTTGGGGGTCAACTCCGCCGCGCACGCCAGGCGATCGAGAACGAATTCGGCACCCTGCGCGACGCACACGGCAAGCTCGTGAACCTGGCGCTCAACGAAGCTGAAGCGCTGGCCTGCGAAACACGATTTCCTCATCTTGTCTTCCCGACGCTCGCTGAGGAAAAGCTCAATTCGCTTGCCGCCTGGGACGAGCGGCAGGACGCGTTGCGATCACACGACCATGCACTCGCTTCGGCCGTGTGAGGACTGACTCCGATCAACCGGAAAAAATCCAAACCACAACCACCCGCCACCATGAATCCATTTTCATCTTTCCGTCCGATTCCAATTGTCCTTGGTGCGATCGCTCTCGTGTTGATCGCCGCCGGTTGCACCCCCAAATCCGCTGCGACTCCGCAAATGCCACCACCGAAGGTCACCGTCGCACTGGTCGAACCGGAGCAGATCGTCGAATGGGACGAGTTCACCGGCCGCACCGAGGCGGTTGAACTCGTCGAAGTACGCCCGCGCGTCTCGGGCTACATCGACGCCGTGCGCTTCGAATCCGGCCAGGAGGTCAAGAAGGGCGATGTGCTCTTTGTGATCGATCCGCGCTGGCACAAGGCCGAGTTCGACAAGAAGCAGGCGGAGTACGAACAGGCCAAGGTGCGCCTGCAAAACGCCGAGCGCGAAGCGGGCCGCACCGCCCAGTTGCTCGCGAACAACGCGATCTCCACTGAAGAGGCCGAGGCGCGCCAGGCGCGGTTTCACGAGGCCAAGGCCGCGGTGCTTGCCGCCGGGGCTGCGCGCGATTCCGCGAAGCTCGATCTCGATTACACCCAAGTTCGGGCGCCCATCGATGGTCGTGTCAGCCGCGAGCGCGTGACCGTCGGCAATTACGTCAACGGCGTCGCTGGCGCAGCGACGCTGCTCACCACACTCGTCTCGGTGAACCCGATCTACGTCTATGCCGACGTCGATGAAAACTCGCTGCTGAAATTTAACGCACTGGTTCACGATCAGAAGATGGCGAACAACGGCGACGGCAAAGTTCCCGTGGAATTGCAACTCGCCGACGAGGACGGCTTCCCACACCACGGCTACATCGAATCATTCGACAACCGGCTTGATCCGAACACCGGCAGCATCGTGCTCCGCGCGGTGTTTCCGAATCCGGAGGGGCGTATTCTGCCCGGTCTGTTTGCGCGGATTCGCGTGCCAGGCAGCGCCAGCCATCCCGCGCTGCTGATCACTGAGCGCGCCATCGGCACGGACCAGAACCAGAAATTCGTGCTCACGCTCAGTTCATCGAACACGGTCCAGTACCGCCCTGTGAAGCTCGGACCGCTCGCGAACGGCAAGCGGATCGTCCGCGACGGCCTCGCGCCCGGCGAGCAGGTCGTGGTGAACGGCCTGCAACGTGTGCGTCCTGGAATGCCAGTGACGCCAGAGCTGCAAACTGAAACGCCAACGGACTTCAAGACAGCTCAACGTTAAACCGAAATCCGCGCGACCCGCCGCGACCACGCAACCCCACCACGCCATGAAATTTTCCCATTTCTTCATCCGCCGCCCGATTTTCGCCGCGGTGCTTTCCACCATCGTGTTTATCGTCGGCCTCATCGCGATGTGGCGGTTGCCGATCAGCGAATATCCCGAGGTCGTCCCGCCCACGATCGTCGTGCAGGCGACGTATCCGGGCGCGAACCCGAAGACCATTGCCGAGACTGTTTCCGCGCCGCTCGAACAAGCCATCAACGGCGTCGAGGATTCGCTCTACATGTTCTCGCAGGCCACCAGCGACGGCGTGATGGCGTTGACCGTGACGTTCAAGCTCGGCACCGACATCGACAAGGCGCAGGTGCTCGTGCAGAACCGCGTTTCGCAGACGCTGCCGAAATTGCCCGAGGAAGTCCGCCGCCTCGGCGTCACGACCACCAAGCAGTCGCCCGACCTCACGATGGTCGTGCACCTCACTTCGCCCAACGGTCGCTACGACGAAATCTATCTGCGCAACTACGCCACGCTCCAGGTGAAGGACGTGCTCGCGCGAATCCCCGGCGCCGGCTCGGTGTTGATCTTCGGCTCCGGCGATTACGCGATGCGCGTGTGGATCAATCCCGACAAGGCCGCCGCGCGCGGGTTGACCGCGAGCGACATCGTCGCCTCGATCCGCGAGCAGAACGTTCAGATCGCCGCCGGTGCCGTCGGCCAGCAACCCGTCAGCCGTCCCGTCGATCTCGAACTCCAGATCAACGCCAAGGGCCGCCTGCTCAACGAAGAGGAGTTCGGCCAGATCATCGTGAAGACCGGTCCGAATGGTGAGAAGACGCTGCTCAAAGACGTCGCGCGCCTCGAACTCGGCGCCTCGGGCTATTCGTTGCGCTCGCTGCTCAACAACAAAACCGCCGTCGCGCTGCCCATTTTCCAAACGCCCGGCGCGAACGCCCTTCAACTCTCCGATGATGTCCGCCGCACGATGCAGGAGCTGAAGAAAAATTTCCCCGAAGGCATCGACTACTCGGTCGTTTATGACCCGACCGTGTTCGTTCGCAACTCGATCAAGGCCGTCGTGACGACGCTTTTCGAGGCCATCGCGCTGGTGGTGATCGTCGTCATCCTCTTCCTGCAAACCTGGCGCGCGTCGATCATTCCGCTCGCCGCGGTGCCGGTGTCGCTTGTCGGCACGTTCGCGGCGATGCTCGCGCTCGGTTTCAGCATCAACGCGCTGACGCTCTTCGGCCTCGTGCTCGCCATCGGCATCGTCGTCGATGACGCCATCGTCGTCGTCGAGAACGTCGAGCGAAACATCGCGCTCGGGCTCTCGCCCATCGACGCCACGCGCCGCGCGATGGACGAAGTCAGCGGCCCGATCATCGCCATCGCGCTTGTGCTTTGCGCGGTGTTCATCCCGACGGCCTTCATCAGCGGACTGACCGGCCAGTTCTACAAGCAGTTCGCGATCACCATCGCGATCTCGACGGTCATCTCAGCGTTCAACTCGCTCACGCTCTCGCCGGCGTTGAGCGCGGTGCTGCTCAAGGATCATCACGCGCCGAAGGACGCATTCTCGCGCTGGTTGGAACGGCTCTTCGGCTGGATCTTCCGTCCGTTCAACCGCCTCTTCGCCTGGTCGGGAAACAAATACGCGGCCGGTGTTGGCAGCGTCGTGCGCAAAAGCGCCATCGCGCTCGCACTTTACGCGGGACTCGTCGCGCTGACCGGCTGGAGCTTCAACAAAGTCCCCACCGGCTTTGTGCCCACGCAGGACAAGCAATACCTCGTCGCCTTCGCGCAATTGCCCGACGCGTCGTCGCTCGACCGCACGGACGAAGTCATCCGCCGGATGTCCGACATCGGCCTGAAAACTCCTGGAGTGCAGGACGCGGTGGCCTTTCCCGGTCTGAGCATCAGCGGATTCAGCGTCGCGCCGAATGCAGGCATCGTGTTCTTCGGCCTGAAGCCATTTGAGCAGCGCCGGTCGCACGAGTTGAGCGGCCCCGCAATTGCCGGCGCGTTGAACCAGCAGTTCGCTGCCATTCAGGACGCGTTCGTGCTCGCCGTGCCGCCGCCGCCCGTGATGGGCCTCGGTCAGATCGGCGGCTTCAAGGCATACGTCGAAGACCGCGCCGGGCTGGGCTACGACGCGCTGTTCCAAAACTCCCAAGCCCTCATCGGCAAAGGCTACCAGACGCCCGGACTCGCCGGCCTGTTCTCCACCTTCACCGTGAACGTGCCGCAACTCGACGCGGACATCGACCGCATCAAAGCCAAGGCGCAGGGCGTGCCGTTGCAAAATCTTTTCGAGACGATGCAGATCTACCTCGGCTCGCTCTACGTGAACGATCTGAATCTTTTCGGGCGCACCTACCAGGTGATCGCGCAGGCCGACGCGCCGTTCCGCGACCGGCCCGAGGACATCACGCGCTTCAAGACGCGCAACGCCGCCGGCCAGATGGTGCCGCTCGGCTCGCTCGTGAAGGTGAAGGAAACCCACGGCCCCGACCGCGCGATGCGTTACAACGGCTACCCCGCCGCCGAGATCAACGCCGGCCCCGCGCCCGGCTTCAGCTCCGGCCAGGCCGAGGCACTCATGGCGAACCTCGCGACGGAGAATCTGCCCAAGGGCCTCGCCTTCGAGTGGACCGACCTCACCTACCAGCGCATCCTCGCGGGCAACACGGCGGTGTACATCTATCCGCTCTGCATCCTGCTCGTGTTCCTCGTGCTCGCCGCGCAATACGAAAGCTTCCGCCTGCCGCTGGCGATCATCCTCGTCGTGCCGCTCTGCCTGCTCTTCGCCATCGCCGGTGTGTGGCTCAAGGGCGGCGACAACAACATCTTCACGCAGATCGGTTTCATCGTGCTCATCGGCCTCGCGTGCAAGAACGCGATCCTCATCGTCGAGTTCGCCAAGCACAAACAGGACGCCGGCCTCTCGCCCGTCGAAGCCGCCATCGAAGCGTGCCGCCTGCGCCTGCGCCCGATCCTGATGACCTCGATTGCGTTCATCGCGGGCGTGTTCCCGCTCGTGAAATCGCACGGCGCCGGCGCGGAGATGCGGCAGGCGATGGGCATCGCCGTGTTCGCCGGCATGATCGGCGTGACGCTCTTCGGGCTCTTCCTCACGCCCGTCTTTTACTTCATCCTGATGAAGCTCGGCTGGAAGAAGCAACCGGTGCCGGCGCCGGCCTCAGGCAGCC
>DATDFH010000222.1:0-2675 GCA_036522715.1 Verrucomicrobiia bacterium | reverse complement strand
AAAGGCACAGATTATGAACCTGGATACCTCCACCATCCTCAGTGTCGCCGTCTTCGCGGCGCTCCAAGTCATCGTTTACACGGTCTGCCTGATGAAGATCCGCGAGATCGACCACCAACGCTGCGGGCCGCAGCTCAAGCTAAAGCTCATGGAGAACGAGGAGAATCTCTTCGACGGAGGCCTTTACGTGGGCATCGCCGGCACCGCGCTCGCGCTGGTTCTCCAGGTCCTGGGATTCATCGAAGCGAACCTGCTTGCGGCGTATTCCTCGAACCTCTTCGGCATCCTGTGCGTGGCGTTCGTAAAAATCCGCCACGTGCGCGCCTTCAAGAAGAAGTTGATCCTGCAGATGCAATCCACGGGCACCCCGAAACCGGAACCCCTTGCTGAGGCTATCGCATGAACCGCACGCTGTTGTTGATCATCTGCGACTTTCTGTTGCTCAACCTGCTGGCGTTGACGCGATGGGATCGGGCGGAGCCGCTGCCCACCCAGAAAGCGCCGGTCCCCGAGGTGAAGGCCAACGTCACTGTGCCGCGCAGCCAGGACCTCGTGGAGATGATGAAGCTCGCGATGGAGAACGAACGGGCGGACCTGGCGCAGATCGCGATCCAGCGCCAGCAGCTCGAAGCCTCGCTGAAGGAAACCAAGGCCCAGGTTGCCGTAAAGGAAGCCGAGACGCAGAAACAGCGACAGGCGTTGGGCACGCTCGAGCAGGAGAAGGAGCAAGTTCAAAAAAAGGCCACCGAACTCGCCTCCGCCGTCAAGGCCGCCGAATTCAAGCAGGACCTCATCCGCGAGCAGATGGAGAAGGAGCTTCAGCGCGCGCTGGCCGAGAAGGAGGCCGAGATCGAGCGCCAGCGGAAGGCGCTTACCGCCGCCGAGCAGGAGCGCAACTCGGCCGTCCAGCAGGTGGCCAGCCTCTCCGCCGCCGTGAAGGTCGCCGAGTCGGAGAAGAAGCTTCTGCGCGAAAATGTTGACCACCTGAAGGGCGAGGTCGCGACCGTCCGTCAGGAGAAGGAGAAGATTCAGGCTCAGACGGAAAAGCTGGCCGATGGCGTGACCGAGCTGGCGGTCCAATCCGGCGAACTGACCAAGGAGGTCCGCGAGAACACGCCCATCAACGTCAACATGATGTTCAGCGATTTTCTGTCGAATCGCGTGGACGTGATCGTGGTCGCGACGGGTCAGGGGTTGTTCGGTTCATCGCAGCGGACTCGTGAGACCAGGACGGTGCTGGTGCGAGACGGCGAGAAGGCGTTCGCGCTGCTCCACGTGAGCGAGACACCCTTCACCCTGGCGATCCCTGCGTACGGCCTGGCCAAGGTCGCCGCGCGCGTGGGCACGGCCGAGCGCGAGATCGCCAGGGCACCGCTCCAGTTCTGGTCGGTTGATCCGCGCGTGGTGCTCGTGCCCGTGGACCCGAAGAAGGCCGAGTCGGCGGGGGTGAAAAGTTTTGTGGCCGCGAAGAATCCGGTCAAGTTCACCGGCGCGGTGTTGATCAGCCGGGGCGGAAAGTATTACGGCGAAGTCGAATTCCGGCTCGATCCGCGCACGCCGGACTACGTGAAGATGAAGAAGCGCATTTTCAGCCGGCTCTTCGGCGAGTTCTCGCCTTCGACCGGCGACCTGGTGCTGAGCAAGACCGGCGAGTTCCTCGGTGTCATGGTCAACTCGGACTATTGCGCGGTGGTCAAGAGTTTCGACACGCAACCCGGCGACACCTTCGACGAAACGATCACCGCATCGCTCATGCGTCCGAAGCTGGAGGAATTCCGCGCGCGCATCGACCGGTTGCCGATGGCGTTGTGGTGAGTAATGGGCGAGGGGTGACGGGTAAGATCAGGACCGGGATGTACGACTGGCCTTAGGCACTACTTGTGATGGCTGGTGTCCTCATTCCGCCTCGACTTTATCCCCGCCGCACCGCACAACACTCCCACCATGAGTCAGCTTGCGAATCAGATCGCCGTAGTCACCGGCGCGGGCCGCGGGATCGGCCGCGCCATCGCGTTGAAATTCGCTGCGGCGGGCGCGGATGTCGTCTGCGTGTCGCGCACGGCGGAGAATTCGGAGAAGGTCGCCAACGAAGTCCGCGCGCTGGGCCGCAAGGCTTGGGCGCTCGCGGTTGATGTCTCCGATGGCGCGGCCGTTGCCGCGGCGGGAGAGAAGATTCTCGCCGACTGCGGCCGGGTGGACATCCTCGTCAACAACGCCGGTGTGACTCGCGACGGCCTGCTCATGCGCATGAGCGAGGCGGATTGGGACGCCGTGCTCGACACGAACCTGAAGGGCGCGTTCCTTTTCACCAAGGCCTTCACCCGCGCACTCCTCAAGCAGCGCTCCGGCCGCATCATCAACATCGCGTCGGTCATCGGCCTGATGGGTAACGCGGGACAGTGCAATTACTCCGCCAGCAAGGCCGGCCTCATCGGCTTCACCAAGTCCGTGGCGAAGGAACTCGCCTCGCGCGGCATCACCGCCAACGCGCTGGCGCCCGGCTTCATCGAGACCGACATGACGGCGGCGTTGAACGACGAGATGCGCACGGCGCTGTTGAAGGTTATTCCGTTGAGCAGCTTCGGCCAGGCCGACGACATCGCCGAAGCGGCGCTGTTCCTCGCCGGGCCGGGTGCACGTTACATCACCGGCCAGGTGCTCACGGTGGACGGCGG
>DATDFH010000221.1:0-2390 GCA_036522715.1 Verrucomicrobiia bacterium | reverse complement strand
GTGCACCAGCACAATGATGGGCATCATGGGCCGTATGGCCGCTTACACCGGTCAGGAGATCACGTGGGAACAGGCGATCAACTCGCAGGAGAAACTCGTTCCAGATAATCTGACCTGGGACATGAACCTGCCGATCGCACGCATGGCGGTTCCGGGGCAGAAGAAGTTCGTCTGAGATTCAACGCAAAGACGCAAGAGCGTGAGTGGTTTCTTTTCCTTGCGTCTTGGCGTCTTGGCGCCTTTGCGTTAAAACAAGAATCATGAACACCGCGCAGACCCGCCGAAGTTTCCTCCAGACCTCCGCCGTCACGCTCGCGGCAGTTTCGTTCGGCAGCGTTTCAGCCTTCGCGAAGCAGCGCCAGATCAAGAAAGCGATCATGTGGAGCACCGTTGGGGTCAAAGGCTCCATCCTCGACAAGATGAAGATGGTCAAGGACGCCGGGTTCCTCGGAGTCGAGCCGATGGGCGGGATGAACCGCGAGGAGGTCATCGCCGCGATGAAGGAGACGGGCCTAAAGGCTGCGAGTGTTTGCTGTCACACCCACTGGGCCAAGCCCCTCTCCGCGCCCGATGAAGCCACGCGCAAGATCGGTTTCGACGGCCTCGTGCTTTCATTACAGGACGCGCAGGCTTACGGCGCGACCTCCGTGCTGCTCGTGCCCGGCGTCGCGAAGAACGGCGTGACTTACGACGATTGCTTCAAACGCTCCGTCGCCGAGATCAAGAAAGCCGTTCCGGCCGCGAAGGACGCCGGCGTGAAGATCGCCATCGAAAATGTCTGGAATGATTTCATCACCACGCCGCAGCAGGCCGTGGATTTCCTCGACGCCATCAACAGCGAATGGGTCGGCTGGCACTTCGACATCGGCAACGTGGGCCGCTACAGCCCGGCGGAGCAATGGATTCCCGTCATCGGCAGGCGCATCCTCAAGCTGCACATCAAGGAGTTCAACACGAAGAACATGACGCCGGAGAAACCGGCGGCGGGCTTCGGCAGCAAATTCCTCGAAGGCACCAACGACTGGCCCGCGATCATGGCCGCGCTCGACAAGATCGGCTACACCGGCTGGGGCATCGCTGAGCAGGGCGGCGGCAACTCGCCCGAGGGCCTCAAAGATTTGGCCGAGCGCATGGACAAGATTTTCGCGAGTTGATTCGTAGGAGCCGACGTAAGGAAGCTCACTTCAGCGAAGAAGAATGGAGCCTCGTCACCTCGGCTGCTACTTCCGTCCGACAAATTGATCCCGTCCCGCCACCAGCGCGGCCATCTTGCGGTCGGCCACGCTGCGGGAGAGCATCCAGAAACCGCAATCGGGATGGACCCATTTCACGCGCTTTGGCCCGAGCGTCTTCACCGCGAGTTCGATGCGGCGCGCAATTTCATCGGGCGACTCGACTTCGTTGTCCTTGATGTCCACCACTCCAACGCCAAGCGCGATGCCATCACGGAGCGCCTTGAAGTGTTTCAACTCATCGTAACCGCGCCGGGCGAATTCGAGGACGTAATGGTCCACGTTCAGCGCGTTGAGGAAAGGCATGAGGTTTTTCCAGAATCCTTTCTGAATGCTTTGTCCGCCATAGTTGCCGAAGCAAAGATGCACGGCCTTTTCGCCGCGCACGCCCTTCAAGACGTGATTGATCGGCTCGTAAGCCCACTCAGCGTCCTCGGGATGGCCGGTGAGGTGCGCCTCGTCGATTTGCACGACCGCGGCGTCGATGCCGGCGACTTGTTTGCGCAACACTTCGGCGATGGCCATCGTAATCGCACGCACGTCGTTGTAGTGGCGGTCCTGGAGCGTCTTCGCCAGCATGTAGGGCGAGGTGACCGTAAACTTCATCGGGCGCGACGTGAGGCCTTTCACCGAATCCCACGTGGCAGGGAGGTTCAACGTGCCTTCGCCGATCTGCCGCCGCACGATGCCCGCCGGACGCGTGCGCCACGTCAACCCGGTGGCTTTGCGGAACAGCGCGATGTCGTCGCGGCTGGGCGCGCTGTCGATGCCGCTCATCGGCCGGATGAAATACTCGATCATCCCGTTGGTCTCGGGGTGGTTCACGTCGAAGCGCGAGAGTTCGCCGTCGGCGATGACGTCGATGCCGGCCAGTTCCTGCGTCTTGAGCACGACGAGGATGGCGTCGCGCAACGCGGTCTCGGTGGGAAACGCCGCCAGCCACGCGGGAACCGGATAGCTGCCGACGACGGTTGTGAGGATGGTCGGTTTGCCCATGAGGAAATGTTGGGGCTGGCTTTACCGGGACGGCGCCTGGAAGTCAATCAGGCAACGCCGCGCGCGAACTCCACCCGCTCAGTCTTCGTTCTTGGCGGCCTTGCCCTTCGGGAGCAGCGCTTTCTTTTCGATGCCCGTGGTCTTCGCGACCGCAACGTGGCC
>DATDFH010000220.1:0-3780 GCA_036522715.1 Verrucomicrobiia bacterium | reverse complement strand
AGCGCACGAGCACGGTGGTTTCGCCGGGCAGCTTCGCCTGCACAAGACCGGTGGGGGAAATTTCCGGCAAGGTGTTGTTCGCCTCGTAGCACGCGGCGCGCGTGATGTCGCGCTGCGAGCCGTCGGCGAAGAATGCCGTCGCTTTGATCTGCACCTTGTCGCTCGCGCTGGCGAATTTTTCGCGCGGCGAGACTTCAATCTTCGACAGCTTGGGCGCGCGGTCGCGGTCGTCATTCGCGCCGGCAGCAATCCAGCGGCGCAGAAGTTCGTATTCCTCGGAGCCTTTCTTAAGCCGGTTGCCGCCTTCGTGCGCCACGTCGGTGGCGGGCTTGAGCAAGAGGAGGCTTTCCTCCGGCTCGATCGAATTCACACGCCGTCCGGCCATGTCGCGGACGAGGGCGGAGTAGTCGGCAGCGGAATCCTCGCCGCGCAACGAGAGCTTGAAGCCGCCCTTGCCGCTCTTGTTGCCGTGGCAGGCGCCCATGTTGCAGCCGGACTTCGAGAGCACGGCCATGACCTCATTACGAAATGAAACAGTCTCCGCCGCGCGCGCGACGACAGGCAGCGCGAGCGATGCGATGGCAATGTAAACGAACAATCGGGTCATGTCGGAACGGCTTCGGTGCGGATATTAGAGCGGCGTCACGCGCAGGGCAACCGGCGATTCGGCGGGATTGGACGCCGCGGCGGCGGGGATTATTTCGGGCGGTTGTTTACTTGGCACAACGCGGGCGCGCTTAGCCCACCTCTGCTCGAAACTTCGACAGATACTCGCGCAATTTTTCAGTGGCCCAGGGCGGCTCGCCTGGCGCGTCATTACCCTGCGTAAGCTGGTGGGCCGTGCGCTTGACGAGTGCCTTGTTCCAGTCGAAATCTTCGTCTTTGTAGTCGCGCAACAATTCCCGCAGCCGATTGAAGCGTGCCCTTTTGATGAAAGGTTGAACCGCGAAAATGGCGGTTCTCAATTCTGGAAGCGAATCCCGCTGAAACTGCACGGTCCGCTCATCCATGTCATCGAATCCTTCCAGCGTGGCTTGCAATTCGCCCACGACTGCGTGAAAGCGGTCGCGCCCGTCACGCCCTCGTTTCCACCATGCTAACCCGACTCCAACACTGCCAGCGAGAAAGCCACCGACGGTGGGACCGATCAACGAAGTGAGAATGGTGCAACTCATAAAACTATTTCGTCGCTCGTGTGGTTGGGAGAGGTTCCCGTTGCAACGCCTCCGTCAGCCGGGCGAGAAACGGAACCTGCGCCACGAGCATCTTCTCGCGGGCCTCGGTAACGGCGAAGAACTGCGCCCGATCAACCTCCGGAAAATCCGCAAACTGTCCGGTGCCAGGCGGCCATTCCATCCGGTAAGTGCCGCTGCGCAACGTGGCGGGGTCAAAGTCGCCTTCAAAGGCCCACGCGTGGACGACTTTGCCCGAGCGTTGCTGGATCGAGTTGAGGTCGAAGAACGGTGGCTGGGAAAGCGCGCCGGTTTCCTCCTGGAACTCGCGTTGCGCCGCCGCGAGCAAGTCCTCGCCGGGCTTCACCTCGCCCTTCGGAATGGTCCACACACCCGCGTCCTTGCGCGCCCAGAACGGCCCGCCGGGATGGGCGAGCAACACTTCCAGTTCGCCGTCGCGGAGCCGGTACATCAGAAGGCCGGCGCTGACTTTGATCATACGTTTCGCATCATCGCCGAGGCAGTGCGAAAGCCAAAGGGGAAAGTTTTCCGCGAGTGCGGCTGTGCGGGACACGAGCCGCTATTGATTTGCGCCGCGCGAAGCGGTGTCACTACGCTGCGCCATGCTTGACGCCCGATGCTGGTTCGCCGCGCTGCTGCTCTCCGTGACACTCGCGCACGCGCAGGTGAAGCTGGGCAACGAAACGCTGGCCGACGGCGGTTTCAAGGAACTGCGCGGCAAACGCGTCGGGCTGATCACCAATCCTTCCGGCGTCAATTCCCAGGTGCAGTCCACCATCGACGTGCTGCGCCGCGCGCCGGACGTGAAGCTCGTTGCGCTGTTCGCGCCGGAGCACGGCCTTAACGCCGACGTGCCCGCCGGCACCGAATATCCCAACTCCACCGACGCGCGCACTGGACTGCCGGTGTATTCGCTCTACGGCCCCGGCCCGACGCGGCGGCCGACGCGCGCGATGCTCCAGGGCCTCGACGCGCTGGTCTATGACGTGCAGGACAACGGCTGCCGCTCCTACACGTTCATCAGCACGATGGGGCTGACGATGGAGGCGTGCGCGAGCAACAAGGTCGAGTTCATCGTGCTCGACCGGCCCAATCCGCTCGGTGGCGAGCGCGTCGAGGGACCGATGTTGCGGGCGCAGTTCAAATCCTTCGTCGGGCAGTGGCCGGTGCCGTACGTCTATGGACTCACCGCGGGCGAACTGGCGCGCATGATCAACGGCGAAGGCTGGATCACGCCGCGCTGCCAGCTCACCGTGGTGCCGCTGAAAAACTGGCGACGCTGGATGGTCTGGCGCGACACCGGATTGCCGTGGGTGCCGACCTCGCCCTACATGCCGTCGGCGGATTCGCCGCTGCACTATCCTTCGACCGGATTGTTGGGGCACATCGGCGGGGTGAGCATCGGGATCGGTTACACGCTGCCGTTTCAAACCATCGCCGCGCCGTGGTTCTCGGCGCAGGAACTGGCGGACACTCTGAACGGAAAACATCTGCCCGGCGTTCGGTTTCTGCCGGTGAGCTACACGCCGTTCTACGGCGCGTTCAAGGAGAAGAAGATCAACGGCGTGCAGGTGTTCTTCACCGACGCGGCCCACGCGCCGCTACTGGCGATCAACTTCCATGCGCTCGACGCCGCGCGTCGTGCCGGGCGCGACCTCTTCGCCGACGTCGCAAAAGACTCCGCGCGCATGGCGGTGCTCGACAAACTCATGGGCACCGACGAAACCCAGCGTCTGCTGGCGGGCGGCGCATCGGCGTCTGCCATCGTCAAGTCGTGGAAGGCGGGGGAAGAAGCGTTCCGGCAGAAGAGGCAGAAGTACATTCTCTACTAGAGAGCTTGGAACTCAAACTGACTTTATTCCCAAGAACAACGGCGAGATAGGCGACGATCTTGAATTCGACGTCTATTGGATGACGTCTGCGACGCGGCCCGATTCCAACCGTACTGCCACGCGGGCTTTTGGATTTTTCTTCTTCATGTCGGCGATGACCGAATTGATCTTCTGGATGTGGCCTTCGAGAATGGCTCGATCGCGCTTGCCCCAAAACTCACCTTCGTCTCCAACAGTCAGCTGCTTAACGAAGGGACGGATGGATTCGAGCATCTCGACGATCTGAATATGGACGTCGGCTCCGGCAAACTGAGTCTTTACGAAGTCCTGCATGAACAAGTCATCGCCGAATTGAAAATGGAGCGGCTCGCAGTTTCCCCCGATCCGAATGACGACGCCCGTAACTTTCCCCTCATAATCCTTATTTTTCTCGTCGATCACTCGCAAAAGTCGGCCTCGCTTAGCCGACGTATCCTCAATCGTCCATTTGTTCTTTTTGGCGGCGGCGGTAACGACTTCGATGATCTTGGCAACGGCGCTAGGCGAGGCTGCAGTTCCTTCGTAGTGGATCGTAACGCCCGCGGTGGCTTGTGATGCGAGTGCGATTACGAGCAGCAATATGATTGTGCGCATTCCGAGCATGAGTTTCGTCGTCTGGCTGCGGCATCAGCCCCCCGTACAGTAGCGCGAATCCCATTCAGCTTGCCATCGTTTTCGACCGTAAGTCGTCGTCGGTCCCAAGCAAGCTCGAATTG
>DATDFH010000219.1:0-3585 GCA_036522715.1 Verrucomicrobiia bacterium | reverse complement strand
AGAACTGGATGTCCGCCGGGCGCACGTTGCGCTGCCACGGATTCGCCAATGGTAATTCGATGTGGTCCACCACGTAGGCGTCCTTGGCACTGGAGAGTTTCACCTTCGTCGTTACTTCCTGTGACCAGTGCGCCTTTGGTGCGCCAGTGGCAATTGCCCGTGGCGAAAACGCCGGAGCCGCGTCGCTCTCGGTGAACGTCCCGCAAAACTCGACCGCGTCCCCGTGCGGCGGCACACGCACGAGCCAGAGCGAATTCTCCTCCGCGAGTTCAGCAACACGTTTGCCGGTCTGGAGACCAAGCGACACGCCGCTGTTCGCTTTTGTTCCGAGCACGAACAACATCGGCTTCGTCGAAGCGCCGACATGGAACTTTCGCACGACCACGCGTTGGTCTCCGCGCGCATTCATCATCCACTGCTCACGCACGTCCGCGCCCCCGGCGGTGTATTCCAGCAACACCCCATTGTCCACCGGACGCACCGCCTTGAACCGCCCCATATCCTCTGGCAACGGCCCGCGCCCGACTTCATTGATGCTTGGTGCCGGCTCGCGCGGGTCGTTGAGCAATGGGCTAGTGCCGATTTGCCAGCCGGGATAGATGCCATTGGCGAGCCAGACTTTTCCATCCGGCTCCGGCGCGGGAAATTGCCCGCCCGGTGTCTTGCCGCCCGAGGGGTGATACGACTTCGGCGCGAGCGCATTGGGCGAGACGCCCTTGCCCCGCCAGATCGCAGTGACGCGCAACAGGTCGGTGTCGAAGCATGCCCAAAGGTCATTGCCGAGATTCAGCACCAGTCCGCGCGGCGTGAGATTGTTCGTCGGAAATCCTTCGCCCGCCTTGCGCGCATCAAGGATGGACGAGAAGAACGGAAACTCCGGCTCGACCCACTCGGCCCACGGCGAAGGAGTTGTTGGCTTGTCCTGCTTCTTCTTTGCCGCGGCCTCCAGTTGCACCGGCGAAAGCGCGAAGGTCATCGAGAGTGCGGCGGCGAAACAAAACCGGTAATTCATCTGCAGTCAGACTCCATCGGCGGGTGCTCCATTCGGCGAGGTTTTGCCCTGCTCCTAGTCCGGCGCCGCGATGGAGAGTTGGCCGCCAGCGAGCGCAAAGAGCGCAAAGAGCAGAAGCGGCCAGCGAAGTTTCATGATCACTTCTCGGACACGCCTTTGCCTTTCGCTCGTGGCGGCGCGTAGCCGGGCGGCGGGAGCGTGCCGGGTTTGATCGCCACGCCGGGCATCGGCAGTTCGTAGCGTTCGAGCCATTGGTCGCCGGTCTCGCGCAGGCGCGCGAGCAGCTTCTCGCTCATCTGCCGGCGTAGCGCGGCGAACTTCGGATCATTGGCGAGGTTCACCACTTCGGCGGGATCGGTGTCGAGATCGTAAAGTTCGATCGCGTCACGGTGCAGATATTTCTCGATGCTGCGCTTGCCGATGAACTTGTCGCTGCGCCGCAGCGTCTCGGTCCAGGGCGAACGACTCACCACATCGAGAGCATCCTGCCAGGGCGATTGCCAGCAGAGGTTCCAGATCAGCTTGTAGCGGCGCTCACGCAGCGTGCGCATCGGATAATACATCGTGGCCTCGTGCATGACGTGGCTGAGCACCACGCTGTCCCAGCCGGTGGTCTTCTCCTGTTCGAGCACCGGCAGCACGCTGCGACCATGCAGCGGATACGCAGGGCCTTTGACGCCCGTCCAGTCGAGCACTGTGGGCATGATGTCGGCCAGCGAGACGAGCGCATCGCAGACGACGCCGCGTTTGCGTGCCTCGGGATTGACGACGATGAGCGGAATCTGGACTCCCGGCTCGTAATGGCTGTAGCCACCGTTGGGATACGCCGCGCCTTGATCAGAGAAAAACATGACGAGCGTGTCTTGGTCGTGCCCGGTGCGCTTGAGCATGGCGAGCGCTTCACCGTAGCCGGCGTCGAGCCGCTCCACGTTTTCATAATACTCGGCGAGGCTCTCGCGCACATCGGGCCGGTCGGGCAGATGCGGCGGCACGTGCAGCGTTGCGGGATCAATGCGGCGCGGCGGTTTCGGCAAGCCCCTTTTTTTCCAGCGCTCATCGGCCGGCGTGTCGGACGGCTGCGGATCGGTCGTCGCGAGCACGACGAAAAAAGGAGTTTCGCCGCCATCGCGGATGAACTTCTCAGCCGAGTTCACCTGCGCGGGCAGGTCCTTCATGTTTTTCTCCTCGATCAGATCGATCTGATACTGCCCGGCGCGCGCGCCGAGGTTGGCCTTGCCGAGCAGCGCCGTGCGGTAACCACTTTTTTTCAGCAGGTCGAACACGGTCGTCACGCCCGGGGCCAGCATGCCGTTGTGATACGAGTGCGCGAGCGCGTATTGGCCGTTCGCGTGCGTGAGCAGCCCGGTGTAAATGACCGCGCGGCTCGGACTGCACGAAGCCACCGTCGCGTAGGCGTGAGTGAAACGCGTGCCCCGCGCGGCCAGCGCATCGAGGTTCGGTGTCCTGACCGTCGGGTGTCCGTCGCAGCCGAGGTCGGTCCGCGTGTGATTGTCGCTGATGAGCAGGAGAACGTTCTTCGGCGCGGCAAACGCGGCCGCGCACGAGAGCAGCAACATGCAGAGCGTGATGGGCGTTCGTTTCATCGGCGCGATTTCCTGGCCGGGCTTCACGCTAAAATCCCCTTCACCACTTCGCCATGCACGTCGGTCAGGCGGAAGTAGCGGCCCTGGAATTTGAAGGTGAGCCGCGTGTGATCGATGCCCAGCAGGTGCTGGATCGTGGCGTTGAGGTCGTGCACGTGGACGGGGTCGCGCGCGACGTTGTAGCAAAAATCGTCGGTCTCGCCGTAGAGGGTGCCGCCGCGCACGCCGCCGCCGGCCAGCCACATCGTGAAGCAGCGGCCGTGATGGTCGCGGCCGTAGTTCGTGGCCTCGAGCTTGCCCTGGCTGTAGGTCGTGCGTCCGAATTCGCCGCCCCAAATCACCAGCGTGTCGTCGAGCAGGCCGCGTTGCTTGAGGTCGCGGATGAGGGCGGCGCACGGCTGGTCCACGTCCTGGCTCTGGAGGCGCAGGTCGCTCGGCAGGTTGTAGTGCTGGTCCCAACCGCGATGGTAAAGTTGGATGAACCGCACGCCGCGCTCGGCGAGTCGGCGCGCGAGCAGGCAGTTCGCGGCAAACGTCCCCGGCACGCGCGCCTGCGGGCCGTAGGCTTCGAGGGTCGCTGCGCTCTCGCTGCGCAGGCTCGTGAGTTCGGGCACGGAGGTCTGCATCCGGTAGGCCATCTCGTATTGCGCGATGCGCGTCTCGATTTCCGGGTCGAGCTGGCGGTCGAGTTGTTTGCGGTTCAACGCGGCGATGGCATCGAGCTGTTCGCGGCGCGCGGCGGCGTCGAGGCCGGGCGGGTTCGACAGATACAAAACCGGATCGCCGCTGCTGCGGAAGCTCACGCCCTGATGGCTCGACGGCAAAAAGCCCGCGCCCCACAAGCGCGCGTAAAGCGGGTCCGCCGGTCGAGCCGCGCTGCCGCGCGAAATGAGCACGACGAACGCGGGCAGGCTGTCGTTCTCGCTGCCGAGGCCGTAACTCGTCCACGCGCCCAGGCTCGGCCCGCCC
>DATDFH010000218.1:0-2645 GCA_036522715.1 Verrucomicrobiia bacterium | reverse complement strand
AGGCGCGCCCGCCAAGCGCCGGGATGAAGTTCGTATCCTGCAACGCCGGCGCCACGGCCGTCGCGATGTCGAGGGTCGAGGCTTGAAACGCGCCAGCCACGGTGGACCAGTCGAGTTTGACGAGGATCTCGCCCGAGTCCGCCGTCGTGGGGAGCGTTCCGCCGAGAAAAATCTGCGACGCGACGAACTGCCCCTGGCCGTTCTTCGTGACAGAGATTTCATAGCAAGTGTAGTTCGTGCCGCGAAAGGAAGGGTAGCCAGGAATTTTGTTCGCCATCGGGATGATCCAGTCAGTGATGTTGCCGCTGAAACCGTGCGTGATGATGGTGACGCCCGCGCCCGAAGCCGGAACGGTGTGAAATGCGAGGCCGAGCCAGCACAACGCGTTCAGCGTCGCGGCGTGAAAGAAGTCTCGATTGCGCGGCATGGTTTCGCCCGCGATTCGCAATGAAACGCGGGTTTACACGTTATGGCTGATTCGCGGAATGCACGCAACGCCCGCCGTGCGCGCCGGATTTCCAAGCAGTTACGAAGAATTTGAACAGTTGAAACGGGGCGCCTGCCTAACTTCATGTCGCGCGTCCGCTCACTCCGGTGCGCCGACGGGCAAAAAGCAGAAAACCAAACAGAGTCCGAAAAACGAAAGGAATACCATGAAAACGTTCCTGTCAGTTCGATGGAAAGATGTTCGGTTCACCTGCCAGGTGATCGTGACAACCCTGGCCGCCGCCTTTGTTCCGGCGGCAGCGCTGGCTGATGATCCAGCCGGCAAGGCCGCTGCCGCATCTGCTCCGGCGGTTTCCTACAGCAACCCGGGCGGCATCGGCGTCGGTGCCATCGTCGGCGAACCCACCGGGTTCACGATGAAGGCCTGGTTGAGTGACAAGAGCGCCTTCGACGCCGGCCTCGGATGGTCGCTCGATCATAACGACGCGGCCCATCTCTACGGCGATTACCTCTGGCACGTGTTCGACCTGATCCAGGTTGAACGCGGCAAGATGCCGGTTTACTTCGGCGTCGGCGGCCGCGCGCTGTTCGAGCGCAATCGCGACAACCGCGTCGGCATCCGCGCGCCGGTGGGTGTTTCGTACCTCTGCGACAAGCAGCCGGTGGAAGTCTTCGCCGAGCTTGCGCCGATCATCGACGTGGCGCCGTCCACGAAGTTCGACCTCAGCGGCGGAGTCGGTGTCCGCTACTACTTCCGTTAGACCGGCGTCAAGCCGGTCACAAGACCCGCTCAAATCCGAATAGGAACCAGCGACCCAAAGGCGCTGACGCCGGGTGGCCCGTCGTGAACCGGGCGAGGAACTTCGGCGGCCATGAAGAGGAATTGAGCGGGCATCGGAAGTAGTGATGCCCGATTAACGGCGCACTGGAACCGACCCGCGCGACACCCGGCCCGGGACAATTCCCCGGGCCGGACACTACGCCGCCGTGAATTTCCGACCGGTGAAAAAGGAGCCGGTCACTTCACGGCGGCGAACATCTTCGTCCGTAGTTTCGCCAGCGCACGCGAGCGATGGCTGATCTGGTTCTTCTGCTCCTCGCCGAGTTCGGCGAACGAGCAGTCAAATCCGTCGGGGATGAACAACGGATCGTATCCGAAGCCGCCCTGCCCCGCCGGCGCGAAAGCAATGCGGCCTTCGCACGCGCCATCGAACAATTCCGTCTGCAACTCACACTCGTCGGCGTCGCACACCGGCGAACTCAGGCGCGGCGACGGAGCGACGACCGGCACCAGTGCGATCACGCAACGGAATCGCGCCGCGCGCCGCTCCGGAAACACATCCTGCAAGAGACGCAGCAGCTTGGCGTTGTTGTCCGCGTCGCGGCTGTTGCCGGCGGCGCCCGAGTCGAGCGCCGCGAATCTCGCAGAATGAACGCCGGGCGCGCCGTTGAGCGCATCGACCTCCAGGCCCGAGTCGTCCGCTAGCACAAAGCATGGAGCGGAATCACGCGTTTTGAGTTTTGAGTTTCGAGTCGCGAGCCACGCGGCCAGTTCAACGGCCTTTTTCGTCGCGTTGCCGGCAAATGTTTGCGCGTCCTCGTGGACCGCCGGCGCATCAGGAAAGTCCGCGAGTGTGAGCAGACGAAAGCTGTCGCCAAGGATGGCGCGGATTTCCTGTACCTTATGGGTGTTGCGGGTGGCGATGACCAACGTCGTCATGTCACCGCACTGAACCAACGTCGCCGTCCTGTGGCAAGCGTGCAGCGTCTCGCGCGGCGCGCAGTTACTGGGTCGGCTGCTGCCGGCCGCGGTAGAAGCGCAGGCCATTCGTCGCCGCTGCCGGATCGGTGATGTTGAAGAGGCTGTTGGTCGCCACCACGTTGGTGATGGAGATCCAGTTCGAGAGGTTCGTACTGGCGTCGAAGAAATAGATCTGGCCGGCGATGCCGATGACGTCGAACTGCGCCTGGCCGTTGTTGAGCACGAGAAAATTCGTGAGCACGGCATTGGTAAAAACCGCCACGCTGATCGCCGACGACGTGCGCGACAGCCCCCCGTCGTCGGAGGCCACGGCGGTGAAGCTGTAGTTCCCCGCGGCAAGATTGTTGATCAGCAGCGTGAAGGGCGGCGCGTTGGTCGCGCCGATCAGGATGCCGCTGGAGCGGAACTGCACATTGGTCACCGTTCCGTTGGTGTC
>DATDFH010000217.1:0-3467 GCA_036522715.1 Verrucomicrobiia bacterium | reverse complement strand
TTCCGAATACGGTGGCGAAGGCCGTCGAAGCCGCGGTGGCGCTGGACGTGCAGATGTTGACGATCCATGCGAGTGGCGGATCGGCGATGATGCGGGCGGCGGAAAAGGCTGCGCAGGAAACGGCGGAGAAACTCGCCCTGCCCGCGCCGCTGGTGCTCGGTGTCACGGTGCTGACGAGCATGGATGCCAACGACCTCGCGGAGATTGGCGTCAGCGCCACGCCAGCAGCGCAGGTAGAGCGGTTGGCGACGTTGGCAGCGAAGTCTGGCCTGCGCGGCTTGGTGTGTTCGCCGCTGGAGATCGCAACGCTCCGCAGGATTCTCCCTCGCGAGATGAAACTGGTAACGCCCGGCATCCGGCCCGCCGAGACGGAGAAGGGCGACCAGAAGCGGACGCTCACCCCGAAAGAAGCGCTGACCGCGGGCGCGAACTGGCTGGTGATCGGCCGGCCGATCTGCGCGGCGGAGAACCCGCGCGCCGCGGCGGAGAAGATTCTGGCCTCGTTGTAGCCGGAAACGCCGGCTGGCGCCTTACGCGTTCAACAGCGCCTCGACCGCTCCGAGCAGCGTGCGCGATTCAAACGGCTTGGCGAGGAACCGGTCGGGCTTCACCGGCGCCAGTCGCACGAAGTTCTGGTCGACCGTGCCGCTGATCATGATCGTTTTCAGCTTCGGGTGCAGCGCCTTGCTTCGCTCGATGAGTTCCATCCCGTTGACCGCGCCCATCGCAAAGTCGGTGATCAACACGTCGGGCTTGGGCTTCGCCGCCCCGAGTGCCTTGAGCAGCAGTTCGGGATCGCGGAACAGTTTCAGTCCGTAGCCCGCCGGCGCAAGGATGGCGTCGATCAACGTAACGATCATCGCCTCGTCATCCACCACATAGACGAGGGGCGCACGGGCAGGCGCGTTGTCCTTGGCGTTGCGGGGCTTCATGCGTGGCAACTAAACACGCGCCCGGCCGCTGCTTCAAGAGCGATCTGCCCTGGACCCGCGCGTCACGCGGCCGGGTTGAGCGTGCCCGCCGGCACTTCCTCGAACTTCGCTTCCTTGAGGAGGAAATCGAGGACCTTGGCGGTAAGCAGTTCCTGTTGAATCTGCGCGTAGCCGCCGCGCTCGTCGAGTTGCTTGGCAAATTTCTCGATCGGCGTGTTGTTGGCCTGTGCGAGATAATAGACGCGTTGCGCCAGCTCCTGCTGTTCGACGCGCAGGTGTTCCTGTTCGGCGATGCGGTTGAGGACGAAGAGCGCCTTCACGCGCTCCTTCGCGCTCGACGCGGCAAAGCTGTAAATCTGATCCTTCTGCTGCTCGATGGCCTCGCGGCTGACACCGCGCTGCTGGTTTTCGCGCACAAGATCGTAGACCGCGTTGCGCGTCTCGGTCTGCACCACCGACTCGGGCAGGTCGAACTGCGCTCCCGCCAGCAACGCCGACACGACCTGGTTCCGCGCGTCGCGGTCCTGACTGAACTTGAGTTCGTTCTCGAGGTCCCCGCGCACGCCCTCGCGCAACTTGGCAAGGCTTTCGGCGCCGAACGACTTGGCAAATTCCTCGTTCAATTCCGGCAGCGCCTTCTCCTTCACCTGAACGACTTCGACTTCATACGCGCCCGGCTTCTCGGACAGGGGGGCGGCGACGAAGTTCTTCGGGAAAGTCACGTTGACCGTCTGCTTGTCGCCGGCGGCACGGCCGATCAGTTGCTCGGTGAAACCGGGCAGGAAGGAGCCGGGTTTGATTTCGATCCAGAAATTCTTCTGCTCGGTGAGGCCGCGCGCGGTCGGGACGATCTCGCTGATCGGCTTGCCCTCGCTGCTGCCGGTATAATTGACGACGACGAAATCGCCCTCGCACACGGGACGCTGGACGTCGGTGTAGGTGACGCGTTGTTCGCGCAGCACGCCCACGGCGCGCTCAACGTCTTCGTCCGTGACCTGCTTCGCCTCGCGTTTGACGGTCAGACCCTTGTAGCCGGGCAGTTCAAATTCCGGCGCGGTTTCGACTGTGGCCGCGAATTGCAGCGGTTGGCCGCGGCCGAATTGAATCTCCTCGATGTCCGGGTAGCCGAGCACGCGCAGCTTCTGCTCCTCGACGGCCTTCTTGTAGGAGTCGGGGATGAGGCGCCGCTTGACCTCCTGCTCGATGTCGGCCGAGTGGCGCTGGAGCACCATGTGGCGCGGAGCCTTGCCGGCGCGGAAGCCGGGCATGGTGACCGCGCGCTGATATTCATTGGTCATGTCGTCGAATGCCTTGTCCACAGCGTTCGCATCGACCTCGACGCGCACCAGCTTTTTGCAGGGCGCCAGGGTTTCCACCGTTACATTCACAACTGAGCCTTTCGCATTGGATGAAAAAGCCCCGCGCCCATTCGGGTACCGCGGAGCCACAGGGTGCGAAGATTAGGCGGCTCGGCGCGCGCGTCAAGTCCCACGTCGGTGCGATTCTGGGGCGAAACCGTCCCTGGCCCTATTCGAAGTCGTAAACGACCACCTTCTTGCAATTCGGCTTGAAGGCCTTCTCGATAAACTCCAGGTGCAGCGGGTGCGTCTGGTAATCGTCCTGCGTTTTCTTGTCGGGGAAAATCAGGTTGAGCGCGACCTGGTAGCTTTGGTCCACGACCGCGCGGTGGCTGGGCACCATCCTGCCAATATGGAAACTGAGCACGCCCGGAATCGGCGCGAGGTATTTCTTTGCGCCCGCGACGAGGTCATCGGCCGACTTCGGGTTCGCCGGGTCTGTCCAGAAAATCACGACGTGCGAAAACATGCGTGGTGTTGTGCCGGAATCCGCGCGGCAAGGCAACCTCGGGTTTTTCGCCAGACCGCGTTGAGGAACGATCCGCTCACGCGCCTACGTAAAGCGCGTAAACCTTCGCGTCGCTTCCGACGGGAAAACTCACGCGCACAGCAAGGCGCCTGCTCGTTGGCAACTGACTGCTGCGCGGCTTGGGCCATTCGATTTCCCGACGCGTCCCAGCCTCAACAACGCGCGCCGCGTCCGCGCCGGAGTAGCCGCGCAACGGCCGGTCAAGTTCGTCGAGCAACTCGACCGTGAGCGGGTTCGCGGCCGCGACGCCGTCCACGTTGAGCAAGAGTTTCGCCCTGCGGCGCCTCACCTCGAACGGTGCGGTGACGAATTGGGAAGGTGAACCCGGCACCTTGCGCGATAGAAAACCAAAGCCGTCGCGGCGCAATGTGGCGAGGCCGATCTCCATATTCCGAAGCTGCGCACCGGTGTCCCAATGCGAATACCAGATCATCGTCTTGTCCCCGACATTGGCGAACGCGTGGCCCTGAAGCAGTGCGATGCTGTCCCATTCGCCCTCCGCACCGTGCGCGATGACCTTGTGATCAGGCACCGGCTCGCGGAAATGGACGCCGTCGTTGCTGACGATGAGGCCGAGGTCGATGTGCGTGCCCCACAGGTGCGATGAGCCTTTCGGTTTTTCCTTCGGGCCGTCCTGCCACTGGCCGT
>DATDFH010000216.1:0-9194 GCA_036522715.1 Verrucomicrobiia bacterium | reverse complement strand
GCCGTCCAGCCGCCGCCGTGGATGTCGAGGACGCACGGGTAACTACCCGGCTTGTCCGGCGCGTAGATGACCAGCTCGACGTTGTGCTCCGGATACGCCGCCACGAGGTTCGTGGTGCAAGTGTAGCCGGGCGGTGTCTGCGGCAAAACCTTCTGCCACTTGGGTCCGTACTTGCCGCCCGGTTTCTTGGTGTCCGCCTTTTTCTCTGCGGCGCCAACCGCAAAACCCGCGCACAACCCAAGGACGACGACGAATGATGTCTTGATTCGCACTCGGCGAGCCTATCACCTGCTCTTTCTGAGGAAAGCCTGATTACCGCTTGAGCTTGTCCTTGGCTTGAAGAAATTGAACTGCTAGTTACCAAAGCATGCCTATAGACTCGACGACGCTAGCCGGTGCACTCGGCGCAGCGAATCACGCACTTTCGATCCTGAAAAGGGATCACTGGTACCATCAAAGCAATGGGGAAGGCCGAAGTCATGAATGACCTCATTGAGCTTCAGAGCGCCATCCTTGAAATCCAACAAAAGCAGGCTGCCCTGTTCGCCGAGAATCAAAGCCTGGCGGAAGAGAACAAGCGCCTAGTCACGGCAGCGAGCATCACTGGGTACATGAAATTCGTGAGCCCGGTCTATCGAATCTCTGGGCGCGAAAATATGGATGGAGATTACTGCCAAGCTTGCTACGATTCCCAGCATAAGCTCGTTCGAGTCCATTACTTTCGCCACCAAGGGGCGAGCGGTTGGAAGTGCAAGGTTTGCGAGAAGATCTTCTACGACCGCTGATCTCAAGAGCCAAAGCCTCAGTCCAAGCGCGCCTCGCTCGTAGGGACAGCGGCAAACGAAAACCCGACGACAACTCCCGCTAGACCTCGGGCAGCTGGCCGCAGTGAAAGTCGAGCGGCGTTCACAACTTCCTTTTCTTCTTCGCCTTCGCGTCCGCGTTGGACTTCTTCAAATCATCGGCGCTCGGAGGCGTCCATTTTGCGGACTTGGGATTCGCCACCGAAAGCGGCAGGTCATCCCCAAACTTCGGCTGCGCCTCGTTGAGTCGGGCCATGAGTTGCTCGACGCGCTTCGCCTGCGCCGGGTCGCCGGCGAGGTCGTGCATTTCCTCGGGATCGCTCTGAAGGTCGAACAGTTGCGTCACGTTCACCTCCGGGTAGCGGATGATTTTCCAACGGTCATCGCGCCAGGCCCGCTGGACGTGGCGGTAGGCGAAGAACAGTTCGTCGCGCACGGACTTCGTTTTGCCCTGAACGACTGGTTTGAAGCTGCGTCCATCGAGGCCTGACGGGCTCGCCGCACCTACGAAATCGGCAATGGTCGGATAGAGATCGAGCAAATAGATCAGTGCGTCGCTGCGGCCTTTCGGGATGCCAGGGCCGGCGAAAATGAGCGGCACCTTCATACCGGCGTCGTAGAGATTTTGTTTGCCCAGCAGTCCGTGGCTGCCGATGGCGATGCTCTGGTCGGCGGAGAAGAGGATGATGGTGTTGTCGAGTTGGCCGAGTTCCTTGAGCGTCTGCACGATGCGGCCCATGTAGCCGTCCATCGCGGTGATGACCGCGTAGTATTCGTGGAGTTGCCCCCGCACGGCGTCCTCGGTGCGCGGCCACGGCAGCAGTGCTTCGTCGCGAATGGCCATGTCGCCGTTGTCGAACGGATGAATCGGCAGGAAATTCTTCGGCAGCGGAACCTTGTCACGCTGGTAGAGGCTCATGTAGTTGCCCGCCGCGACGCGCGGATCGTGCGGATTGGCGAACGCGAGATACATGAAGAACGGGCGGTCCGTCTTGCGCTCCTTGAGGAACTTCACCACGTCATCGGAAATCATCTTGCCCGGCTCGCCGCAGGTGCGGTCCTCGTTTTCGTTGATGTAGAGGTTGTGCTCGAACTTCGCCTGGATGAGCGTCGCGCTGTTGCCCTTCTTGCCCTGATGGTAAGTCTCGTAGCCGGCAGCCTGCATCGTGAGCGGCCAGTTTGGCGCGTCGCCGGGCGCGATGGAACCGTTGGCCTTACCGCCAGGCGGTACGAAGTCTTTCCAGCGGAAATACGCCTTGCCGCTAAGCAGCATGTTGCGGCTGGGCGTGCAGACAGCGGGAGAATTGCCGCCGAGGCAATACGCGTTGTTGAAGACGAACCCGCGCTGTACCAGCGAATCAAGCGTCGGCGTCTTCGCGACGGGATTGCCCAGGGCACCGATGGAGTCGTAGCGCATGTCATCCGCGAAGAGGAAGAGGACATTCGGTTTGGACGCGCCGAAGAGGTCTCCCACGAAGCACGCGAACGACGCGAAAACGGCGAAGACCAGGCGCAAGGACAGAGTTGGTTGCATGCAGTGCGGCGAAACTAGCAGGCACCGACGCGACGCGGCCAGCGGCAATTCATGGTCATCAGGCCGTCCTCGAATTTTTGGCGACCACGCCGAGTCTGTTGTTTCCGATGAACACATTTTTCACGGTGTGCGCCGCGCTGCTGTTCGCCACGTTGATCTCCCCGGCCCGCGCCGCCGATCTCGAACCCACGCTCGGCAAGAAAGGCCCATTGCTCCTCGAAGAAAAGTTCGAGGGCAATGCCGTGCCGAAAGACTGGAACAAAAACCGGGGCGTCATTTCCGTCGCCAACGGCGTCCTGCACGCGAGCGAACTGGCGAGCGAGAAGCATGTGGGCGCCTTTCGCAAGCCGCTGCCAGTGCAGGACGTGGCGGTCCAGGTGGATTTCAAATTCGAGGGCGCCACGGCGCTCGACGTGGGTTTCGATCCCGCGCCGGGAGAGTTGAAGAAGAACGGCCACCTGTTCTCCGTCCGCATCACACCCAACTCGTGGAACATCACCGAGCACAACGATAAGGCCGACCCGAAGTCGAAGAACATCGCGCACGCCAAGGCCGCGACGAAGTTCGAGAAGGGTCAGTGGTACACCCTACTGCTGGAGAACAAGGGCAACGACGTCATCGCACACGTCAGCGGCAAAGAACCGTAGCGCGCGACGGCGAAGGATTTCCACGTCAAGAAACCCGGCCTCGTCTTCCGCGCTGGCGGCAAGGACGGCCAGGAGGTGTTGCTCGACAACGTGCGCGTGTGGGAGTTGAAGTAATTGCGCATGAAACTCGTTTCACTCGTTGGCACCGCCCTGCTCTGCCCGCTGCTTGCCATCGCCGCCGAAGGCGTGCGTATCGAGAAGGACGTGAACTACCTCGACTCTGAACGGAAAGAGAAGGCCGACCTCTACCTCCCGGCCTCGATCCCTACAGGACAGCGCGTGCCCGCGGTGCTCATCATCCACGGCGGCGGCTGGAGCGGCGGCGACAAAGGTGCGGCGCGCGAAATCAACATCGGCACCAACCTCGCGCTCAACGGCTATGTGGGCATGAGCATCAACTACCTGCTCGCTAGGACGAACGACACGAACGTCGTGTGGCCGCAGAATCTTTACGACTGCAAGACGGCGGTGCGGTGGTTGCGCGCCAATGCCGACCGACTCCAGATCAATCCCGACCGCATCGGCGTCATCGGCGGTTCGGCGGGCGGGCATCTCGCGGCGATGGTCGCCGTCGCCGGTCCCGAGGCGAAGCTCGATCCGCCCGGGCCGCACGGCGAATTCTCCAGCCGCGTGCAATGCGCCGTGGACCTCTACGGTCCCGGCGACCTGGTGAACTGGAAGGACATCGCCGCGTGGCGCAAGTCGCACAAACAGGACCCGGAGTTGTATCGCGTCTCCTCGCCGACGACCTGGGCGGATATGAGCGACCCGCCGATTTTGATCCTCCACGGCACGGCGGACAAAACGGTTCCGGTTGAGCAATCAGAATTATTCGCCGCCGCTCTGAAGAAAGCTGGAGTGGAGCACGAACTCGTCATCGTCGAAGGCGCGCCACATTCATTTCACCTCCAACCGAAGCAACGCGACCTGCGTCCCCTCGTGCTCGGCTTCTTCGACAAGCATTTGAAGAAATAAGCCCGCGGATAGAACGGATAAAACGGATTCCGAAGAATTCTTCCATCCGTTTGATCCGCGCCATCCGCGGGCAAAAACTTTCCCTCGCCAGCCGTTACTTCTTCGCAAACGCCGCGTTCTTCGGATCGCCGCCGCTCAACACGTAAGCCACGAGATCCATGATCTCCTCCTGCTTGAGCATGTTCAGCAGGCCCTCGGGCATCGGCGAGACTTTTGAGATTTCGATGCTCTTCACCTGCTTGCGGTCCACGCCTTCGCGCTGGTTCGGATTGGTGAGGTCGGTGTTCACCTGCACGGTGTCGCCGCTGAGGTTCACGATGACGCCGGTCACCGTCTCGCCGTCGAGCTTGGTGAGCACCACGGGGACGAACTGCTCGTTGATGACCTTGCTCGGGTTGACGATCTGGTCGAGAAAGTCGCGCGGCGAATAGCGCGCGCCCGCGCTGGTGAGATCGGGGCCGGTCATGCCGCCCTCGTTGCCGAAACGGTGACAGGCAAAGCAACCGGCCGCGCCAAACATCTTGCGGCCATTCTCGAAACTCCGGCCCTTGAGGCCGCCCTTCTCCGCGGCGGTGGCGAGTTCTTCGAGCTTCCATTCCTTCACCATGATGCGGCCGGCGAGCGCCTCGGCCAGCGCTTCGAGCGGGGATTTCTTCACGGGCTTCTTCGCGAGCACGTCGGCGAGCGCGACCTTTTCGTCGGCGCTCAAGCTCGCCTCGGCGTCGGTGCGTATAAACTCGATGAACTTCTCGAAGCTCGCGCCGCCGCGGTAATTGGCCGCCTTCAGGAACCAGTTGAACTGCTCGGTGCGCAGCTCCGTTGTCCAGCCGCTCTTCAACATGCGCAGCGAGCGAGCGTATTCCATCTGCTCCTCCTGCCCCGGCGCATTCTTGATCGCGGCGATGCCCTTGGCCGCGATGGTCGGCGACTGAAGGAAGCACAGCGTCTCGCACAGCATCCAGTTCAGCGGGAAATTCTCGGCGGGAAACAACGGGTCAAGCTGCGCGAGAATTCGCTTCACCGTCGCATCATCAGGCATGCCGAAACGCACGAAGCCGATTTCGTAAGTGCGCAACAACGTGAGGTGCTGCTCCTGGCTGAGCTTTTTCCAGTCAAGTTTCAGCAGCGCGGCGTAAATCTTTCCGGCCATCGCGGAATCCACCGGCGGATCGGTGGGCTTGCGATGCTGCGGGTCGATGCCTGTCGTACGCGCGAGGGCCATCAACGCCTCGACCTGTTTCGCCGGATCACTCTCGCTGAGCGCCTTGTCCGCCCACGTCGCAGCGGGCTGCCATTCGATCGCCGTGCGCGCGGCCCAGCGGATGAAGCGGTCGCTGTCGGCGAGATACGGCCACGCTTCCTTCACGGCCTTCGCGTCGGTCTTGCCGTGGAAGGCTTCGAGCTTGTGGCGCGTGGCGCGGGCCTTCGCGGCGACGGCATCCGTCTTCGGCTTCGCCCGCGCGGTGGATTCCTTGCCCGTGTAGGTCACGCGATACAAACCCGACTGCACCTTGCGACCGCCGATGGCGAAATACATCGCGCCGTCCTTCGGATGAATGATCGCGTCGGTGAGCGGCAGCGGCGATCCGATGACGAATTCCTCCTTCGTCGCGGTGTAGGTCGAGCCGCTGGGCGTGAGATGAACGGCGTAGAGTTTGCCCCAGCTCCAATCGAGGATGAACATCGCCTCCTGATACTTTGCCGGGAACTTCGCGCCGTAGCCAAACGTCACGCCGGTCGGCGAGCCGGGGCCGATGTTGAGCACGGGGCCGAGGTTGTCCGGATACCACTCGGGACGTTTGCCCGCGCCGTTGCGCCAGCCGTATTCCGCGCCGCTCGTGGCATGGCACACCCGCGTCGGGCGATACCAAGAGGTGTTGAAGTCGTATTCCATGTCGGCGTCGTAGGTGAACAGTTCGCCGTCACGATTGAAGCCGCCGTCAAAGATGTTGCGGAAACCGGAGGAGTACGGCTCGAAATTTTTCCCGTCGGGCGAGACGCGATAAATGATCCCGCCCGGCCCGAGCACGTCGCGCATGAAGCCGCGGCCGTCGGGCATGCGCGGGAGCACGTGATCCTCGCCCCACACCACCGGCACTTTCGACGAAGTGAACTCGGTACGCTTGGTGCCGTTGCCAGTGATGAGGAAGAGCGACTTGCCGTCGGGGGCGGGGAGGATGGCATGGATGCCGTGGTCGCCGCGCGCAGTCATTTCGCGAAGGCACTCGACCTTGTCGAGCGTGTCGTCGCCCTTGGAACTGCTCACGCGGTAGAGGCCGCTGGGAATCTTGTTCTCGTAATCGTTCACGCCCACGTAGAGGGCGTTCTTGAACCACAACAACCCATTCGCGGCACGGATTGCGGCCGGGATGGTTTCGATCTTCGCGGGATCGAGCGGCTGGCCGGGCGGCGGCGGCGAGAAGCGATAAAGCCCGCCATACTGATCGCTGGCGATGATGCGATTCTTGCCGTCCACGCAAAGGTTCACCCACGATCCTTGCTTGTCGGAAGGCACGGAGTAGAGCAGTTCGACCTTGAAATCCTTCGCGGCCTTGATGCGCTCGACCGGCGTGGCTTTGTTCTCGTTCACTGCCGGGCCGGCGGAAGCGGAACGTTTGGGTTTCGGGTCGCCCTTCTGGTCGGAGGCTTTTCTTTTCTTCGGCGCGTCGGCGGCGAGGGCGAGCGACACGGCACTGGCCAATGCGAGGATCAAACAGATTGCGGACTTCAGTTTCATGGGTTTTGGAAAACGGTGTGGCGCGCGCCAGACGCGGAGCGCACTCAACTTCAATTCGACTTTTTCTTTTTTGCCTCCTTCTTGGCCGCAACCTTGGGTGTTTCGATCTTCTTCGCGTCCGGCGGCACCGGCGCTTGTTCGGGTGAGAGCACGCCGCCGTCGGGTAGCACCTTCAACATGATGTCCTTGATCTGGACCTTCATCGCAGGTCCGCGATGGATTTGCAGTGCGAGGATGCCTTCGACCGCGCGCTTGTCGGCTTGATGATCGACGACTTCGGCGGTGACCTGGCCGTTGAGCTTGTGGGTAAGTTTGTTGCCCTGCGCAATCACGGAATATTCGTTCCACTCAGCCACCTCGACCTTCACCGGTTCGTGCTGTGCGACGAGCCACTTCTGGCCCTGCGGGTCGATGATCACCGACTGCCCGTTCTGCGCGACGATGCCGCGGCCCTTCTCCTCGTAGAGCATCGCGTTGTTCGCCGCGGCCGGATGTACGTCGCACTGATAGCCGCCGACAGACCACTGGCCGACGTCCTTCAGTTCCTTGCTGCGATACTGAATGCCCGAGTTGTTGCCGGCCTGTTTGATCTTCGCGCGAATCTCGAAATTCTTCACCGTGCCGCCACGCCAGATGAGGAACTGGTTGTAGGGCAGCACCTCGGCGTCCGTCGTGACGCCGGTGAGGCAACCGTCCTGCACGGACCAGTTCTTCGGATTGCCGTCCCAGCCGGTGAGGTCCTTGCCGTTAAAGATGGGCTTGAAGCCGTCGTCGGCAGCGAACAACGGGGCGGCGACAAGTGAGGACAGTGCGATCAAGGTGGAGAGTTTTGTGTTCATGAATTGATGAGAGAGTTTAGGGCCCGCTTACGTCGGCTGCTACGATTAGAGTTTCCCCGGCCACCACGCGTCGAGTTTCTTGCGCAGCGACTCGACCCGCGCTTTCTCGGCATCGGCGAGGTTTTTCTCCTCAAACTTGTCTGCGGCAAGGTTGTAGAGTTCCAGCCTGCCGTCCGACTCGTTTTGCGGCGCGGGGACGATGAGTTTCCAGTCGCCCTCGATCATCCAGCGCCAGCGCAGACTCGCCGCCGGATTGTGCAGGTCCATCGAGTTGTGCGTGAAGCATTCGCCGAAGAGCGTGTTGCGCGACTTCACGGCCTGCGCGTCGAGGAGGTTGATTCCCGGCAGACCCGCGGGCGGTTTCACGCCGGCGGCGTTGAGCAGCGTGGGCAGGAAATCAATCGACTGCGCCAGCGCGTCGGACTTCTGCGGTTTCACCTTCGCGGGCCATCGCACCATGATCGGCGAGCGCAGGCCGCCGTCGTATTGCGACTGCTTGGACTTCGCGGCGTAGCGCTGCGAGTCGGGATCCTGAATCCAGCCGTTGTCGGAGACGTAGGTGACGATCGTGTTGTCGGCAACGCCTTGCGCTTCCAGGTTTTTCAGCAGGTCGCCGATGCTTTCATCGAACCACTCGCACATCGCCCAATACTTGGCGACGTGCTCCGACGGCGTCTTGTCGCGATACTTGGCGAGGAGGCGCTCCGGCGGGTTGTGCGGATCGTGCGGCATCATCGGCGCGTACCAGACGAAGAACGGTTTGCCCGCCTTCTTCGCCTCGCCGATGAAATCGTAGATCGGCTGCATGGTCTTTCGGCCGATGTCGAGGCCCTCGTCGCCGTGTCGGCCGCCCTTGGTCATGCCGTGCGTAAAGCCGCCATGGCTGTAATGGCCCTGCCACCATTTGCCGGTCTGGAGCGCGAGGTAGCCATTCTTCACCAACTCGCGCGCGAGCGTCGGCACGGAATCCATGTGCTTGTTCATCACCTCGCGCCCGTCGGTGAACGCCTTCGACTTTTGAAATTCGCGGTTCGCCATTCCCTTCGGAAGCGGCGGGTCGTTGCTCGTGACCTTGTTTTGGTGCGGATAAAGCCCCGTCATGATCGCCGCGAGGCTCGGGCAGCACAGGCTTGACGGCACATAGCCGCGCGTGAACAGCAGGCTCTGCGATGCCAGCCGGTCGATGTTCGGCGTCTTGATGTGTGGATGCCCCATGAACGAGTAATCCGTCCACGCCTGGTCATCGGAGATGATCATCACGATGTTCGGCGGCTGCGCGGCGCGCACCGGCAGCACAAGGGCGACGAGCGCGACAATGGCGATGACGATGAGCAAGCAACGCTTCGGCATAAAGTGCGTCTGCAAAGTGTGGAGAAAAGACGGTGCGTGGAAAAGGGAATTCAACTCCCCTGCCCGCTTCCGACCGGCGCGCCGCCGACCCAATTGCGCGGCGGCTCCCCGAGCAATACACGTCGCACGTTCTGCGAGCCTTTCACGCGCATGTCCGTCAGCCCTTCCTCGCAGTAAAACGCCGCGTGCGGATTGACGATGATCCGGTCGTGGGCGGGATGTTTTGGATCGCGCCACGCGGCAATGAGCGGATGCGTGTCGGGCGGCGGCTCGGTTTCGAGCACGTCGATGCCCGCGCCGGCGTATGAC